>NZ_JADEWC010000014.1 GCF_015207825.1 Cyanobacterium stanieri LEGE 03274 | reverse complement strand
GTTGCTGGGGGTTACCTACCCCATTGGTTATTTGGGCAGTTGTTCTAATAATTTTATAATGTTTTGGGTGGCGGTTTCGTTTCCTTGTTGTTGACTAAGACTAAGGGCTTTTTCCCAATCTTTTTTGGCTTTTTCATATTGCTTGAGAGATTCATAAACTTCTGCCCTGTTACTGAAATTGATCACACATTCAGAATCAAGTTCAATGGCTTTAGTGTAATTTGCGATCGCCTCTTGATACTGCTTTAACTCGTTGTAAGTAACACCCCGATTACAGTAAGCGGCTGCAAATGTGGGAGCAAGTTCAATGGCTTTGGAGTAATTTGCGATCGCTTCTTGATATTGCTTTAACTCGTTGTAAGTAACACCCCGATTACAGTAAGCGGCTGCAAATGTGGGAGCAAGTTCAATAGCTTTAGTGCAATCAGCCATGGCCTCTTGATATTGTTTTAATTGATTATAGATACCACCCCGATTACAATAGGCTGGTGCAAATGTAGGGTCAAGTTCAATGCTTTTAGACAAGTATGTTATCGCCTCTTGATATTGTTTTAATTCACGGTAGGCAATGCCCTGAACATAATAGGATGGTGCAAATTGAGAATCAAGTTCAATGCTTTTAGACAAGTGTGTCATAGCCTCTTGATATTGCTTTAATTGATAGTAGGCAACACCCTGACTATAATAGGCTGGTACAAATTCGGGATCGATTTCAATAGCTTTGGAGTAATCTGCGATCTCCTCTTGATACTGTTTCAGTTCACGGTAAACATCACCCCGATTGTAATAGGCTTGTGCAAATTGGGGATCGAGTTCAATGGCTTGAGTATAATCTGCGATCGCCTCTGGGTATTGTTTCAATTCATGGTAGGCAACACCCCGATTGCAATACGCAGCTGGATCTTGAGGATTAAGTTCAATAGTTTTTGTCAAATCGATAATTGCTTTTTCAAAATCTTGTAAATCAATATAGGTCATAGAAAGATGAAAATAAGCTAGTGCGAATTCTGGCTCGATTTCGATAGCTTTGGAATAATTTGCGATCGCCTCTTGATATTGCTTTAATTCATGGTAAGCCATTCCTCGATTTAGATAATATTGTTTATATTCATATGGAGAATAAAATTTATATCGATCTGAAATTTCAATGGCTTTACTAAAATCAGCAACAGCTTCTTTGTATTTCTCTAATTGATAGTAGATACTACCCCGACGAAAATAAACCGAATTGAAACCATCAGGATTAAGTTCGATGGCTTTGGAGTAATCTGCGATCGCCTCTTGAAATTGCTCTAATTCACTATAAGTAATTCCCCTGTTATAGTAACCTGTCAGATCTTCAGGATCAAGCTCAATCGCCTTTTCATAGTCGGCTAGGGCTTCCTTGTATTGTCCTAATTCACTGTAAGTACTTGCTCTATCACAATAAGCTGATGAATGTTCAGGATTAAGTTCAATAACTTTAGTCAAATCTGCGATCGCTTTTTCGTTTTCTTCATCGGTATAAGTTATGGCACGAGCATAATAAGCATCAATATATTGAGGATCGATTTCGATGGCTTTGGTATAATCTGCGATCGCCTCTTGGTATTGTTTTAGTTCACTGTAAGCAACACCACGACGAGAATATGTTTCTCTATTTTGAGGATCAAGTTCGATGGCTTTGGTAAAATCTGCGATCGCCTTTTCGTATTGCTCTAAATCAATGTAGGTATTACCACGATTGTAGTAAAAAGAAAAATTTTCAGGATCAAGTTCGATAGCCTTTGTAAAGTCTGCCGCAGCATTGACAAAATCATCCAGATGAAGATAGGCAATACCTCGACTGTTATAAGCATTAATATATTGAGGATCAATTTCGATGGCTTTGGTGAAATCTGCGATCGCCTCTTGATCTTGTTCTAAATCATTATAAGCATGACCACGGTTACAATAAGCCTCCTTATCTTGAGGATTAAGTTCAATAGCTTTGGTATAGTTAGCAATGGTTTGAAATTCTGTCATAGTAGTAATATCCTCAGTAATTTAGTTAGTAGTAATCAACATTCGTCATCATAAACATCACAAGGAAAAGGGTTTTTCCTGCCTTAAATTGATTCTGCTAACTTCTTCAATTCATCAATAATTAATACAAACCGTTTTTCAATATCCGAAGCAGCGCGAGGCTCTTTCCTAAATCCAGCATGAAGCACATCATTCCTTAAATTGGATAAAAGAAGTTGATTAGCCCAAATATCTTTTAATGTTTTTGTTAATGGTGCATCTGGATCTGTATCCAATTCGTTCCATTGTTCCAAGTACTTTGATGTATATTTATCTTTTTTATTTGTACCACCATTTAATAAAAGTTCTGCTTCCCATCTTTCCCCACTATTTGAAGAATCTATATTTATCGAATCAAGTTTTAAATTTAGTTGATAACAAACAAAAGATACTAACCACTCTCTAGCTAAACAAATAGATTGAACAATTTTATCCTTTTTGTAATACCATTCAATCATATTTAACATATTAATTAAATCCTGTTTTTCATCTCCATCCTCTAAATTTACCCCCAAATTATGATAATCTTCCTTTACTTTTCCTAATAACTTTTCAAAGGGTGGTAATTCCTTAATCACGCTTTCTTTTGCTTTTTGAATCGCATCGTCCAAGGTTGATGCCTCTTTAATAACATCCCGAGGACGCAACAATTGTAAGCCCTGACTAATACTTTGTATTTTAGTAGCTAACTCAAGGGTTGTTGAATTTTCCTCTTGATTTTCCGTGAGTAAATTAACTAATTGTTTACCATTTCCAGTCTTAACAAATTGATCCGTTGCCGTAATCCAATCAAGTAAACTCATAATAGGTAATAAGTCAAAAGTAGGCATATCCTGTCCTTTTTTACTGGGATCATAAGCCCCATAAACAAAACCTTTTACCTTTACATTATTGATAGTTCTTAAATAACTAATGGATAATAACACTACCATGGGAATTGAGCGAAAACTATGGGTAATGTCAAATACAATTTCATCATTAGGTTCGATCGCATTAGTAATAACATTAAAAATAGTCCAAATATCTTCAGGGGTATTATTTTCTGGAATACCTAAAGGTATTAATTCCACATTTTTTTTATTCGCAAAAATTTCCTGTAAAGCATCCCAATTCCTTTTTTTAGCACCATTAGTCAGTAAAACATATACTGACTGAGCTTGATAAAAATCACATACTGCCTCTTGAATAAAACAAGTTTTTACCTGCTGATTTATTTCGGGAAATTGAGGATGATTGTAGGTGGTTTCCTCATAGTTTCCCGTGCCCAGACAAGATATGATTTTAATAGGCTTATTCATAATTTATTTCACAAAATACTACAGCATTGTCAACCATAAGTGTAGCAATTGCTTCTCTCTACAAAGATTAAAAAATATTAACAATATGATTATGTATTATGAATATTAAGTTAACTTGTTTTTAACCCACAGGTTAATATTCTTGCAAATCCTATGATCTTAAATTATTAGATTCATGATTAGTGTAAGGGCGATCGCACATTAGCACCAGACTACCCGTTATTTTACAAAAATCTACGTTATAACCAACACCTCTAATTTATTGGAGAAATACATCTTAATTATTATTCCTCGGAGAACATAAAAAAATGACAACATTTCACCTCTATTTTGACGAAAGTGGCAACTTTAATATTGACGATGAATATACTAGATATGCAGATAGTCAATTAGCAGGAATTTTGGTTTATGCCTCCAATGATCAATCAAGTCCAGAAATTATGGATAGTCTAGCACAAGAAATATTAAATAATAGTTATCAACAAAGCTACGGTAATCAAAAGAGAACTTATCATGGAAATGAATTAAGACCATCACCACAATATAATAAATTTATTAATAATATTATTGATATTATCAGTAATAATAATCAAATTAAAAAAAATTGGCAAGGAATTAGATTAGTTAATAAAGAAGAAATTGGCTACGGAACACAAGATGATAATTATTTATACATGGTAGCTGAATTAGCCATAAGAATCGTAAAACAAAAGAAAAACGAAGGATTTAAAGATATTAAATTAAATATATATCCTGCCGAAAGAAGTCGTGATACCCAAGACTACAAAAACGTATTTACTAGCCTATTCGGAATATTAAAAGCAAGGGAATTCGACTTAAACTGTACGATTAATAATATAACTCCTATTTCAGCCTCAGATCACTATCTATTACAATTAGCTGATTTACTAAGTAATGCTAGTTATAGAAACTACAATAAATGTAATAAATCTGATAAAAATACCGCTGAAAATTTACAAAACTTTT
The DNA here is from genome assembly GCF_015207825.1 of Cyanobacterium stanieri LEGE 03274. Lineage (NCBI taxonomy): Bacteria > Bacillati > Cyanobacteriota > Cyanophyceae > Chroococcales > Geminocystaceae > Cyanobacterium > Cyanobacterium stanieri. The sequence goes on along the minus strand of NZ_JADEWC010000014.1, from coordinate 80,772 downwards.
TTGGTGATTATAACTTTTCCTTAGCTATACCCCTATTTGAGGAAAGAATTGAATCCTTACTAAAAGAGGAAGTTTATGGTTTAGCAATACGATTTATTTTATTAGAAATAAACTCAGGAAACAATCAAGATAAAGCCCAAGAGTTTTTAGAGCAAACTATTGATAAATTAGCTCAATTACCCTCCGCCGAAAGAAATGCTCATCTTAACTATTTAACTAATTGGTTAGAACAGGAAATTAACCAGAAAAGAGACTCTGAAAATGGTTATAAATTAGCCAATAAAATTAATAAATATATCTATGCCAACTTAGAAAAGAAACTATCAGAAAAAAATGAATTAAAAAGCATAATTTGGTTTAAATATAACCTGCACTTTTGGGCATTAACTGCCTGTAATCATAGTGGTAGGTTATTTCGAGCTAGTGAGGAAGCAGAAACCCTAGATCAACTAAAGTCAAAACTATATCAACAGGTAGAGCATCTTAGCCTACTGATGGAGGGTTTAATAGCTCAAGCGGTTCATTATACTGATTGTTTTGAATTTGATAAAGCTATTAATAATACTCAATTTGTCATTGATTTTTATGATTATTTCTTTGGGGAAGAAATGCAAGAATTTTTTAGTGATCTCCTACAGAATAATGATGACAGTCAGAGTATTAAATCTGATTTACGAGCCAAAGGTTTTGGAACTTGTTTACAAGCACAAACATATAAATATTTACAAAACAATGATCTTGAATTGTTAAACAAAGCTCGGGAAAATAGTGAAAGGGCGATTAACGAATTTGTAGCTTTAAATGATAAAAAAAGACAATATCAATATCGTTCCCAACTAGAAACCGCAGGAGGAAACTTTAAAGCATCTCGTCAATATCTAGCCCAAAGTTTAGACCTAGACGAAGATAGTTCTTATTTAGATATAATGAAACATATTCGACAATCAGAGATTAATGATCAAGCATTTCCTTTGTTACACTTATGTAGATTAGGCTATGGTTGTTATTTTCATAGTAATCATACCGAGTGGCAAACATTTCAAGAAGCATTACAACAATCAAGATTATTAATTAATCCTTGGTTTGTTACAAACCCCCCAGAATACTATCCTATTCATGGCATTCTGCGCAGGGTGGCAAGTTTCGGTTTAATTATGGGAAATACAGACCTCGCCGAACAGGCTTTAGGAAAACTCAATAATTTAAAACCCATAGCAAAGAGTCCTATTTTTGGATTAATACAAATAGCCACATACCTCGAATACGCTGGTTTAACTTGGAGTGGAGAGTTAAGTAATGATTTTAACAATCTTATTGCTCACAAAGATAGACAAAAAGTTACAATTACATATTTGACTGACAAATTAAATGACCAGAATTTTGAGCAAATGCAGGTTTTTAAAACACAGGTGATTGATACGGTAAAGGCAATTCAGGAAGATAACGGACAAATTCATGACGTTAAAAGAACTTTACTTAAATTAGCCAATCAAATTGGTTATTAATAATTTTGGCATTACTGAATTTAGATGTGATTTTAGACTGTATTTCGGGCTTCTAGCCCGATTTTTGGATAAATCTAATGGGGAATAACAGTAGGGTGGGCATTACCCACCATTAGAAACTTTCAGAAAACTACTCTCGAGTAAGAGTAATATCCTTTTTCTCCTTACAAGAAACCTCCTTTTCCTTATGGCATTTATCTTATTAAATGTTGTCACCAACAAAGGAGAAAAAAACCTATGTTAGCTTTAAGATTCAGAACTATCGCTTCTCAATTACAAATATTAGGTTTCAACGCCCCCGACTTAAATGGAGATTACTTATTATCTGTTGCTAAAAAATTCTTATCAAAACGTGTTTCATGGGCAGAAAATAGACGACGTGATTTAACTGATATTTTTGAATTATGGGAAGTTTTAAATATTGATAGTGTAATTGTTTTAGAAAATGCAGAAGGTAAATTAATCCGTGTTGGTATTTCCTTTGTAGGTGATGAAAGAAGAGGCTCTGAATTAGTTTATTCCCGTCAAAGTAAAACTTGGAAAAATATTCGTCGTGCCTTAAACTTAGAGCAATATTGGGTATTTGTAGTTAAAGCAAAAAATTTCCCTACACCAGAAGAATGGACTGATATTCTTTATGATGAAATTGATGTTCCTGCTTCTGAATCTGGTTGTCGTTTAATCCCTTTATAAAGGGTATAAGAGGAGTTCATCTCCTCATTTTTTACCATTTAAATTATTCAAATAAAACTTTATGTCTAATAATAAATTTAAATTTTCTATCAACTATAATTCCAACATCGATAAATCAGAGTTTATTTTAGAAGATCTTAAACCCATTTCTGATGAATTTACTGTTATTGAACTAATCAAAGATGCTAAAATTCAATTAGATGAATTAGTTAATAAAAATATTTTTTCCGATTTTGAAATTTTAAAAATAAGTGGTCGTTTACCTTTACCTATTGCCTATCTTATCGCCCATGAACTTCAACATTTCTTTAACGTTGTTGCGGTTTATTATCCCCAAAAAAATATTTACGTAGTAACCAATAGCACCAATGATAACTATCAAGTGGGAGATGTTATTAGTTCTGAAAATAACCAAAAAATGCTTCTTACTTCATCCACCAAAGATGCTTTTAGTGTGAAGGTGTCTGGAGATATTTTATATGTTAATTGTACTTTGAGAGTAAAAGATGGTAATTTCTTAGTTAAGGAAGTGGAAGAAAAGATAAATCAATTAATCGCAAATCAAAAATTAAAAGGAGGAAAGTTATTAAAAATTAATGGTAAATCCTCAGTTTTAGCAAGTTTTGTCATTGCCCATAAAGTATGTCATTTATATGCTAATGTTGCTATTTTTGACCCCAAAATTGATGGTTATGTAGTCGCTTTACGTCATGGTGGTGTATATTCTGTTGGGGATTATCTCCCCCAGGAAAATAATATACAAAATCAGAAAAAGATAGTTATTTGTGGTAACGCTAACCGAGGAAAAACTGTTATTAAAGATGGTTTAAAAGTAATATTAATCGAGTATTTAAGCAGTGAAGACTATTATTCAATTTCAGGATGTCCTGATGGGGATGGTGCGTGGTATAGTGAAACTTGTCAAAATAATCCCTCATTAGCAAGACAATTAAAAGATGTTTATAAGGTTAATTTTACTCCTGAATTTGCCCGTAATAAAGCCTTAGAAATCAAAAATATTAATATACCCTTGTTAATCTTTGATGTGGGGGGCAAAATGGATGGTGAACAGTTAACTCCTGCTAATCAAATAATTATGGCGGAGGCTAATGGTGCGATTATTGTGGGGGGAAATGAGGCAGAAATTGCTCTTTGGCGTCGTTGTTGTCAGGAATTAGGTTTAAGAGTTATGGCGGAAGTTACCACGAAATTAGAGGCTGGGAATGATAGCTTTGAGTGTCAAAATAATGTTTTTATTACTACCATTCATCAGTTAAAAAGAGGTTGTAATTTTAATGATTCTGAGGGGATTAAGCAACTAGCTAAATATATCGCTTTTGAGGAAAATTGACCATGAATAGTGATAAGGTTTTAGAATCCTGATGGCTTATACTAAATCCTGTTTGAATAATATACTAATTAGCGCTGGGAAAAGGGAACGGGGAACAGGCAAAAGATAATAATTGTTTATTGTCAATTGTTACACAGTGGATAATAGTAAACTTTACTAATCGGATTTGGTATTATTTTGGGTTTGCATAAATAGGGATCATTATGAGCAATAAATACCCTAACTATTGTATATATTTGTGTTTTATTAAAGTTAAATAAATATTAAGAAAAAAATGTCTAAAGTAATAGTTTCTACCTGCGGTACAAGTTTATTAACTAATACTCCTAATAGTGATTTAAGACAGTTATTGATGAAAACTGCTAACTATCAAGAGAGTGATTTTAACAAAGAAGAAAAGAGCATAGTTGATGAGCATATTAGTAGTATTGAAAATCAATTTAATGATCTTAGTATTATTGATGTTAAGAAAAAAAGTGCCGAATTGAATGGGATTTTGACTTACTATGAGGATCAAATTCCAAGCTCATCGGGAACTCCTGATATTCATTTTATTTTGGTTAGTGATACTTATCAGGGAAGAAAGGTGGGAGAAATTTTGGCTAATTGGTTAATGAATAATCAGTTAATGGCACAGGTGATTAAAATTGCTGATTTGGCGACGAATAATCGGGATAATTTTCGTTTGGCAATGTCGGAACTAATCAACTGGTGTAATGATACTTTGATGGGTTATCGGGATACGGGTTATGAGATAATTTTTAATCTGACGGGGGGGTTTAAAAGTGTTCAGGGTTTTTTGCAAAGTGTGGGAATGTTTTATGCTGATAAGTGTGTTTATATTTTTCAATTTAGCTCTCAATTGTTAACTATTCCTCGTTTACCTATTAAGTTGGATACGGAGGAAATTATTGGTAATAATTTAACTGTTTTTCGTAAGTTGGATGTTGGTTTTACTGTCAAAAAAAGTGAGTGTAACAATATTCCTGAAACGCTTTTATTTTACTTAGAAAATGAGGATGAGGTTACTTTGTCGGAATGGGGGCAGTTAATTTGGTTACAGTCTAAAAATAGCTATTATAAAGATGAATTGTTACCTCCTTTGAGTGAAAAATTGGTTTATTCTGATGAGTTCAAAAAAAATATGGTTGCTTTTCAACATCGCCCTGATCGAATAATACAGGTTAATCAAAGATGTGATCAACTAAGTCGTTTTTTGGAGTCCCCAGATAATGATAAATATAACCCTCCTTCCCTAGATTACAAACCCATCACTAAAAGCCCTTTTCCTGATTCTGATCATGAATGTGATGCTTGGAATGATCAAGATGCGCAAAGACTGTTTGGACATCGATTGGGTAATGGACGCTATCAAGTTGATCGTATTGCTAAAGGATTACATTAATATTGCTGTGTAAGGGGCGATCGCTTCGGGATCTGCTTCGCAGCGCACCGTGGCAGCCTGATCGCACTTTACCCGCAAATAAATCGAACTTTATAGGAGGTTCGCACTTATAAATCATCTAGTAAATCGAGGACTTCTTGGTTATCTTTTAAGATGATGTCACACAAAATTGTTTTACTTAACAGATAACCTCGACAGAGAGGGTCAATTTCAATGGCTTTAGTATAATTGGCGATCGCCTCATGATACTTAATCATCTTATCATAAGCACAACCACGATTAAAATAGGCTGGGGCATATTGAGGAACAATTTCTGTAGTATTAATGTAGTTATTGATTGCTTCTTGATAATCCCCTAGTTTATAGTAAACTATCCCCCTTCTATTATGGGCTAGGGCATATTTTGACTCTATTTTAATAGCTTTAGCATAATCAGCGATCGCCTCATCATAACGACCTAACTTTTCATAATTATAAGCCCTACCATAAAAATAACTATAATAATTTCGGATCGTAGAATTAGGAGATAAATTCTCTATGATTATAGTGTAATCGGCGATCGCCTCTTCATAACGACCTACCTTTTCACAAAAATGAATTCTATCTAAACGGTGGAAAATATTGTTAGTAATTTCAATGATCTTGGAATAATCAGCAATCACCTCATGATATTGTTGTAAATTCCGATAAGCTCGAATTCTAAACTTATAGGCTGATACAAGGGTAGATTCATCCTGATTTTGCCTTTCAATGATTTTTGTCATATCAGCAATTTCTTGCTGATCTTGTTTAATTCTTTCTTGTTCCCTTTTAACCTTCCAGTTAACATCAAAACCACAATTACTACATTGCTCAATAGTATTAGGTTCATACTCCATGGCACATATCGGACATCTATTCATTTTTTTTCTCCATTTATCAAGATTCGGATTAATACTCATCATGTAAGTTTTCCTCTCCCCTTGCAACGGCAGATGCCGAAGGCAGAGGAGTAAGGATTTAGGGGATTTTAACCCCCATCGAGTTTAAATAACCACTAGACGACAACCAGAACCATCTATGGGAGTATCAATTTCACCATAAAGAATATCTATCCATTGTCCATTATCTTTAGGAAAATCTTTCCACTTTACTGCGAACACCCAATATTGTTCTAATCCCAAGGCTTGACGAATACCATACCAACGACGACTTTTTAGGTCATAAATGCGATCGCGCCCTCTTTGTTCACTTTCCACCAGAGAAACCCCTACACGAACTAATTTGCCATCCTCGTTCTCCAACTCAATGACAGCGTCAATATTGAGGACATCCCATAACACATATACATCACTGAAATCATGCCTTTTATTTCTTGCCCATGTCACCCGCCGAGGCAAATATTTTTCAGCCACAGACAATAAATGATCCGCATTCAAATCAGAAGCACCAAAGGCTAATACTCTTAACTGAGATGCAACACTTTTAAATCTTAAACCTAACATGATTCTACTCTCCTTTTTTTGGATACACTAACCCCTTGGTTAGCATTTGAGTAAAAAAAGGAAAAACGATGCGTCTCGAAACCGTTAGGTTTAGCTCTTTTTTGAGCCACAAAGATAATATAACCTTATTATGTCCATTTCGTCAAGGATTTTCCAATACTTTTTTCCTTACTTTAGGTTTCCCCAAAAGTCCTCAGAATTTTCCCCATAGAAAACACCCCCAAAACCTAAATGATTAAGGAGGTGTTTCCAACTAATCCCATGTAACCCCATGGGTAGGGGCAAAAAAGCTTTTAATCCCCAACCCGAAGGCGGTGAAATGGTTTCCAACTAATCCCATGTAACCCCATGGGTAGGGGGGATCAACGTATATGATCACATCCAATATGCAAAGCGAGAAAGGTTTCCAACTAATCCCATGTAACCCCATGGGTAGGGTAGTATTGTTTTAGCGTTCGTTGCTAAAAAAGGATTCGAGGGTTTCCAACTAATCCCATGTAACCCCATGGGTAGGGTATACGATGCAATCACTGTACATAACTGGCCTCAGCCGTTTCCAACTAATCCCATGTAACCCCATGGGTAGGGTCTTCGATTCAGGAGCATTGAACTACAAGAGTTTTAGCTTTTGAATCTACACAATAGTAATAATAACACAAAAAATCAAAATTGCACAACAAAAATAACAACCTGAAACCCATACAGGGCAAGGGATCGACACAATAACACGAAGTAATGAGCATTTCAGGGTTTTTGGTTATTGTGTAGATTTTTGATTTTGCCTCCGAAAATTGAGCGTTAATTACCGACTCCATTTAACCTCCAAAGTGTTGTAATCACTAATTTTCCACTGACCATTAACAAGGGAAAATTCATAACGAATCAACCTTTGTTGATAACCACTGCTATCAGTATCAATTCCCCCTCGGGCATTGTATAAAGTATAACTTTCGGTTATCAAGGCATCGACAATGGCAACATTTCCATCTAAACTAAAATATTCCACGCCATCAACACTTTGATTTGAATAGGTGTAATAAGCGTTCCTGTTTCTCAACCAATCAATAGAACTTTCCTCTCCATCACTACGATTAACACTATTATTGTACCGTGTGCCAGTTAGAAAACTAGACGCCAGGTTTTTGTCATAGGGAGGAGCAAATATTTGACTTTTAGCATCTAACCATCTTTGAATTAGATTTACTGCTACTTGTCGAGAAAAAACTGTTCTTTGAGGTGAATTAGCGCTGGGAATAACTCTTACGGGCGATCTAGATGCATCATTCATCAGCAATAATCCTAATAATAGAACAATACCAATGACTGCGCCGATAGTTCTTTTTATTTTCGAGTCATCATTTGCCTTAGATGTTTGTTGAACTGTTGGTTGTTTAAATGAGTTATTATGGTGCGCTGATGGTGTGTAATTCGTAGAATTAGTAGGATTATTTTTTTTTCTGTTACCTTCCTTGATAAACACTCTACCTCTCGAAGTAGATTTCACCCCTTCAGGCAGTTTAAAAATATCATATCCCAACTTTAGTTTACGTTGACACCAATAACAGTTTCCATTAGTAGAAGAATAAACATGACTTTCAACGGCAGAACAAATTTGTAATTTATTTGCCGCCTCTCTAAGTGAGTGAAGCCATTCTGTTGCCGTAGGTCTAAGATGAGGTTGTTGATGACCTTCATTAAAACATCGTAAAAAGCATTTTTGTAAAGAAGGATGAATAATATGTAGAGGTATGGTATTGTGGTTGTGAACTAAGAGCCTATTTTTACTTTCTAGCCATATACCTCGTTTGATTAAATCATTTTGTTCGGGCTTATCTCCACTACCGACCCATTTTCCTAAGCCAAAAGGATGATAACTAAACAATAGTTGATAGATCAAGATACCAAGACGAAAATTATCATGATGTATCTTTTGTTCAACCCTAAGAAGGTCTATACCGATTAGTTCGGGAGGGGTATATCCATCAGTACCAACAGGGCAAGGATACAACTTATTGTTAGTACGATCTTTTACCTGAAAAGAATCTACATCAATAAAAGAAGGTACGGACTGACTATTAACTAATATATTTTGAGGTTTAATATCACCAACAACATAACCTGCTTTATGAATTGCATCAATAATGGAAACGATATTTAAAGCCGTATAGTGTAAAAAATGCCAATCTATTTCAAGTTTTTTAAGTTTTCTACGCTTGGGGTTATATACATCAATTAATTCTAAAGCCTCTTCTATCCTTGGCATGAGAAAACCCAAAAATTTCCCTTGTCGATTTTTTATCAAAGAATGTGGAAAACTAAAAGAGGTGTGATTTTGATCTTGATTAGGATCCTCAGGCTTGTTTTTCATCATTACCTTCAATTTAGCAAACTTTTCAGGAGAAGGGTCATGATATAACTTTGCGACTAATCGACTCCAATTAGTTGTCCAAACCTGACCTTCACCACTATTAGCAATTTGCTTAACTAGGGTAATTTTTTGGTTACTATTATCACAAAATAATTCTTGCATTGATCGTCAGCTGGTTGTTTTATTGGATGAAGGTAAAAAAAAATTTATTATCCGTTTGATTCTGAAGGATCGTTTGTTATTTTGTTTTTGTTCTGTTTCCTCTATTTCTGGCTCATCGGTTGTTGTGTTAGGGACATCAAGCGTGGAAGTTAGCTCAGTAAGTAAGCCGAGTAGAAGGGTTTTATCATCATGGGTGCGTGTATTTAATCGTTCTGAATTAAGAAAATCTTGGATGTATTGATCTTCTTCTTCGGGAACTAATGTTTCTTGTAAATACTCTTCCAAGGGAGAGAAAAAAGCGTTAAACGGTTTAGAGTTTTTGTATTCAATTGCCACGTTTTCTAGTCCGTCGGTAGAAGCACAAATGAAGTAAGGTTTCCAGTCAAACACTTGGACTTGCATTTCTTCTATGGCGTTACTAGACGTTACAAAAGTTGTTTCGTTGATATATTCACCTTTATCTGGATTGAATAATAGTTGCAATTCACCATCATGAGGACGAGCTACGATAAAACCATCTCCAATTTGCATCGCCACCATCCCATGAGGTGTTGCAAGAAAAACAAGTAATGTACAAGCCAATTCACGATAGTCACAATTTAAATTTTGAGCTTCTTGTTCTATCTTTTTCAAAATGTTCTTTAGTAAATGCTCGAATATCTCTTTTGCTCTCTCTAAGGTTAGTTGCAAAAGCTCATCATAAATATCTTTGGGAAATTTTTGGAATAATAATATAGAAGTCTCTACCGCTATTTCTGCCCCTCTATCCGAAAATTTGGCACTCCCCGCTCCATCGGATACCGCCCCCACCATGACATCTGGTGCAATTAAGCTATAAGCACCAAAATCTTGACAAGGTATATTTTGTTTTTGATGTCCAACTCCCACAGCTGAACGGGCGATCGCTCTCCATTCTTTCATGATATTCGTCAAAGTGTTAGTATTTTAGGTGGATATTTGTGCCCAGCCCACAGGGGGTAGTGCAATTGCTTCCCCAACTTTTCCTCCTGAGACACGCTTCATAGAAGAACTTAGCCAGACAAACAATTCTCTAAAATTTAAACCACTTAATAAAGCTGGAGGGCGATTTGGAGGTGCTATTTGTGTAAGTGTGTTCATATCTGCTCCTTCTACACCTACGGCAAAAAATAAGCAACCTCCCTCAGCATCTTTTTGATGCAATCTCTGCGCAGCCATTTGCCAATCATCCGTCGGTGCACCATCTGTGATCAAAAATATCCAAGGACGATAATAAGGGATGCCATTGTCTTTGTAAATCATTTTGCGCTCTTCCAATAGATCTAACGCAGAGTTGATGGCCTCACCCATGGGAGTTGTACCTGAGGTTTGTAGGGTAGGAGGTGTAAATTCATCAACGGAGGTAAAATTTTGAATTACATTAACTATCTGACCAAAAGTGATAATTGATAATTCGACGCTTAAGGTGGCTTGAGTGTCCTCTAACAAATTTCCTTTAAAATCACTAATACCCATATTCAGTTGGCGAATAGGTTCTCCTGACATAGAGGCTGATGTATCTAATAAAAGGATAACAGGGCAGCGATTTTCTGTATTGTCGGCAAATTCTGGTAATCCTACAGGCATGATATTTTTATGAGAGTAACGTTTGTTTACTTATATTCGATTGTGTATTCGGTTTGAAATCTTATGGTAGGTGCACAATTTTTTATGTACCATCATACTACCTTAGAAAGCTAAAAGATCAACATTTATTTATTATGCAAATTCAACATTCTTTGTCTTTACATTGAAGCAAATGAGATCATTTTTAAAATTTACTTTCACCTCTTCACTTATTATTTATTTGCTATTAACTTGAGTAGATTGAATGAGTCGAGCAATTTGAGCATTAGTAGCGGAAAATTTCACGGGAGTTTGAGGGTTTTTGGCTTTGGGAAGATGAGAGTTTTTAGATCTGATAAGCATTTAAGTTACCTACTAACGATGACATTTGCTATTAAAACAAGGGGTAAGAAAAGTCTTTTTCTCAGTTTCTTTACTGCCGACTTTGTTTTCTGAATCCTACCCATATCAGGTTATGGGTGGATTTTTTTACAGTGTTTTAAACACTCATATTCTTCCTCCTTTATTTCCTTTTCAACAATCACTAAGATAAATACTGCTAGGAAAAGGGGTTTTCTTCGAGGTAATGGTTAGTTTTTTAAGGGCGAAGAGATTTGCTTCCCATAGTGCCATTTTATGGTCGCCCCTATTCTATTTATATTTCTCCGAGTCTCTCCATAGAAAGCACCCCCAAAACCTAAATAGTTAAGGAGGTGTTTCTAAATAAACCTATATATCCCCATGGTTAGAGGCTGGTGGTATGGAATTCGTACAAGTTAACTATACCTTGTTTCCAACTAATCCCATGTAACCCCATGGGTAGGATCTTCGTTTCAGAGGCATTACACTACAAGAGTTTTAGCCTTTGAATCTACACAATAACACGAAAAATGGGCATTTCGGGGTTTTTAGTTATTGTGTAGATTTTCATTATGGATAAAAATCCGCCGAATAATTGTTCATTATTCATTCTTCATTATCAATTGACACCATCAGCTTTCGATGGAAACGTTACAAGAAAACCCCCTTTCCCATGGATTGCTTTCATAGATTAAGGTCTGCTGAATAAATTAAAAACTAGGAAGTATAAGGTGTTTGAACACATTATAACTTTCAAAAAATACGCAAAAATGATCGTTTTTTTTCAAAAACATAGTTAAAACAACAAAATTATAGACACTACACCAATCAGTTAAAACAGAGAAACTATTGCCTGTTCCCCGTTCCCTGTTCCCAGCCTTCACGACTCCACTTTTTGCTGCAACCCCAAATTAATTCAAACATTAAAGAATGTAAAGAAATTGATTTGTATTTTATAAAATGCCAGTACACTTAAACAGACTGCATTAAAATCATTAATCACATTAAAAGACAATTTCTGGCGGTAATCTTACCTGATAAAAAAGTAAGACAAAAAAATTGAACAATATTCCAATACCCACCAATATTGACCCACTAACTAACCCCTTTTGTCATTAGTGAACATCAACAGTCTCATTCCTTGTCGCCTATGGGCAAGGATAATTTTTTGACATCCCATGGATGGACAACATAACAAGTAATGACGTTGTAAAAAACCCACTCCAATAAAGCATTTTCCTCAAGATTAAAGATAACCATGGCAAAATATACAGTAATTACATTTGCACCTGTACAAGGATTTATCGAAAAATCCCGTAAACTAAGAGACTTGTATGGAAGTTCCTATCTTATCTCTTTATTATCATGGGTAATTTGTCAAAGAGTCGAAAAACTAGGCTATAAAATAATTTCTCCTGCCTCTACCAATGTGACTCAGGGAATGCCTAACCAAATGGTCATTAAAGGTAAACTCTCCCCAGAAGAAATTATCATAATTAAACATACTTTTGATGAGGCTTGGAAATGTTTGGTTTATGGTTGTAAAGAATGGATTGAAAAAAATATCAATCAATGGGAGTACAATTATTGGCGTAGGGATTGGAAGTTATGGGTTAACCATTGTTGGGAGTTTTTTAGCGCTTCTGGGGAAACCATTACTCAGGCAAGAAACAATCTCAATCAGGCAAAAAATAGTCGAGATTGGACAGGAATTAATTGGCGGGGTGAAAGTTCGACTCTCTCGGGAAGTGATGCTATTTGTCAGCCTCTATTGGGAGAATCTTATGAACCTCACAGCTATGATTATCAAGGGGAAAAAAAGATAATTCGTGAATTTTACAAAGCATTAAGTGAGCAGTTAGGGGAGGCTTTTATTGAACCAAGGGAGGAGTTGAGTATTCCTGAGTTGGTGAAAAGAATTATCACCCATGAAACTATTATTAATAATTTCTTTGACAAAATAGTGAACTTTACTATAGTAGATGAAAACGAAGAAAGACGATTAGCCACTAGGAAGGATTTCATGAGTATAGCTGATGAATTACAACCTGATAGTTTTCGAGATTTAAACCGCCATAGAGAGGATAGCCAAGAGCAAAAATATTGGACAGGTTGGTTTTTGGGGGATGGTGATAATGCTAGTAAATATTTCAAAAGTTTAGCTCAAAAAGCTCCAGAAATTGAGGAAAAGGGCTTAAAAACATTTAGCCAACAAATGAGGAGATGGGGTAAAAATTTAAAGAAAAATGAATATACTTTTTTAGAAGAAAAAGGGCGGATGATTTATGCGGGGGGGGATGATTTTTTAGGGGTTTTATATAGTTCAAATATTGGGGAAAATGAATTATCACCTTTAGTTCCCTATGACTGTTTAAGGTGGTTTTATTCCTTTAAATCAGAGGTGTGGCATGGAGAAGATCCTAAGATTATTACGGCTAGTGTAGGCTTTGTGTGGGCTGGAAATCAAGTACCCCAACGGGATGTTTTACAACATTGTCATCTGGCGGAATCTTCTGCTAAAAGTACAGGGCGCGATCGCATTGCTTTCCGTATTTTATTTAACAGCGGTAACTATTTAGAATGGGTATGTCCATGGTGGTTATTGGATACGGGAGAATGGATTTTTGAGGTGGAGAATCAATCCTCAAGGGTTTGTTTACCCCAAGAGTTAAAGGTTGATTTAGAGGGTTTAAAACAAGATAATTTAAACTTAATAGAGTCCTATGGCGATCGCTCCAAAACCTTATTACAAGACGGAGGTAATTGGACACATTTCTATCAAGATATAGCCACCCTAGAATCACGTCATGCCTTTAATAAAAAAGTATTTTCCCAAGAAGAATTAACACAGAACAACGTCATAGTTAGTAATGATATAGCCCTAAGTTTAATTAATATTTATTTTGGAGAAAAATGGCATAAAATTATTAGTAATCCTAACTATTGGTTTAATAGGTATGACGATAGAGAACTATTAACCTTTACGGGAATTTTAGGAGATCCTAAACAGTTTATAAGTGATTATACACCCGAAAACTATCCTCAATTAATTGAACATCCTCTAGTTAAACAAGCCTTAAATAATTGGGTAATAAACTTAGGAAAAATAGGTTTTTATTTAACCGATAAACGACAATAATTATCTTAATTAAAAATAAACAAACTTGCACAAAAAAAACGATGAATAATGTAACTTATAATCTCAAGTATTTAACAATCATTGAACCCCTCGGATTTTTGTACGGTAGCGCAGGAAGATTTTTGTCTCCAGAAAACCTCGTAGGGCGATCGGGCGCCAAATTTCCCCCCAGCAGTACCACCTTATCAGGGGTTTTTGCCGCCAACCTAAATGATGATGAACGGAAAAAATTATGTGTTGCTGGCCCATTTTGGGGTAAAACTGAGCGAGTGCATGAGGAACAAAACTTTTATGTACCAACCCCCCTTAATTACCTTGTTAAAAATGGTCAAATTCAACATAAATTACACTGGGATGACCAGAAAAAAGGATGGTATGACGAAGAAGGCAACGAACCCGCCGACAAATTCGATAAAAGTACATGGATACCCATCAACCAATGGGATAATCCCACCACCGTAGAATCACCCCCTTGGCGCTTTACTCCTCACCTACACCCCCGATTAGCCCAAGATCAGCGACGGGTTTATATTGAAGATGAAGACACCCCCGCAGAGGACAAAAAGGGTAGTTTATTCCTCGAAAATGCCGTGGAAATGTCCCCCGATACTTGTCTAGTTTATTTGTCTTCTCAAGCCCTAGAGTCAGGGTGGTATCGCTTCGGTGGCGAAGGTCATATGGTGGAGATCACTTGTATTGAACTCAATCACTACTTGCAAAACCTGTTAAAACAACCCATAGAAAACCAACTAGCTCTAATTACCCCTGCAGTATGGGGTTCTAATCGTCTCTCGTACCGTTATCCCGTCCATAACCAAAAAGAAAAATCTATCACCCCCACACAACAAACATCGGACACCGAATATGTTTGGAACACAAAAACAATTTTTACCAGCCGAGCGCATCCTTTCCGCTATCGTTTTGGTAACCATGAAGATCCCACTCGCCCGAAACTCCTCTCCAGAGGACGTTATGCCGTACCAGCCGGAACGGTATATGTGTTGGAAGACTCCCTTTCCCAATCTTGGTTAGAGTGGGATGAAAGCTGGTTTCCTCGGGAAGGGGTATCTTTCAAACGGTGGGGATGTGGCTTAGCTTTACCGATTAAATCTCTCCAGACATCGGGCTAGAAGCCCGAAATATAGTGTCAAAACATTAATTTTTGGAGATTTTTATTAGTGTTTAACCCAGATTCCTACCCATCAAACAACGTTTTTTATTTATTTTAAGAGTTAACTATGTATCAAAAAGCCTACGGAATTATCGAAACCTTAGCCCCTCTCCATGTGGGAGCATCAGCGGGGGAAGAAAGCGGTAATCTAAACTTAATTTTTCGGGATCAATTCACCCAAACGGGTATCATTCCGGGCAGTTCCATTCGTGGTCGTTTTCGCGCCGACATGAGACAGGAAAAGACTGGGCAGGTAGATAATTGGTATGGACAAGAAGCCATCCCCAATGAAAAAGACAGCACCACAGAAGCATTAGTCAAATTTGAATATGCCTCCATTGTTTGGATACCTGTTTATTGTCCTAACCAACCCGTTGTGCGAGTATCTTGTCCTGCTTTGTTAAGACGTTATCAGAAAATAACTAATAAACCCATGAAGGAGTTTAAACCCTATAGCTACTACGGGAAAAAAACTAGCTCTACTTTGTTTTTTAATCTCGGTTTTCTACCTCTAAAAAAAGAAGATAAAGAACTTAAAGACTATATTCCCGAGGAAATTTCTAATAGAAATGAATACCTAGTTTTGATAGTAAATGATTCAGAAATATCGATGATCCATGATATGGCTCTTTATCGTCAAAGTCGAGTGGCGTTAGAAGCGAATCAAAAGAAGGCTAAAACAGGAGCGTTTTTTGATGTGGAAGCATTACCAGAAGGCACCATAATGACTTTTCCTCTTGCTCTCAAAAAAGATGGACAAGATGGATTAGTACAGTGGAATAAATTTGTTCAAGACTTCAAAATATCAGCTAATAAAGATATGTATTTTGGGGGTTTAGAATCTATCGGTTTTGGACGTACCAAAGTAACCCTCCATGCAGTAGAGGAAAAATAACACTGTTCAATCTTTTACGTTCACTCATTGCAATTAATTCAGAAATAAATATGTCAAAACCCCAACCAAAAAGACCAAGCCAAAGACCTCAAACATCTTCATCTCAAAAAAAATCTCCTCAGAATACATCCTCTACGCAGGTAAAAAATCCACCACTACCTCCAAATTTAGAGGGGTGGCAACCTTATAATTTGGATCATTCTGCCCAAGGTTTGGTTTTAAATTATCGAGATGAAAAAGATGTTTTAAATGAAACTCACAAAATGAGAATGACTGTGTCCTATGGTTTAGAGCGCTTTTGGGGAGAACATCTGCGCCTAAAACGGGAAAATCAAAATAAAAGTGATTATTGGAAGGCGGTATGGGATGAGTTAGGGGAAATTCTTGCTAAAGCGGGGGTTAGTTTGCCTAATGATTCTGTTATTTCGCATCTACCAGCTGGAAATAAGAGAGAAAGAGAAGCAAAAGAAGCTGATGAAACTAAAAAAATTCGAGAAATGGCGAATAAAATCTGGCAAATGCCCATGGATGACCAAAGGGTAGCTTTAATGGTGTTAACTCAATTTTGTGATTCTTTGGTGTGGTGGTGTCAACGGTACAAGAAAAAAAAGGATTCGTAAATTATATATTTTCGGTGGGGTTGTCTATGCCCCAACTCACACAGCAACTTTATTTATGAGGTAGGATTTATGGGAACGTTACAACAAGGTTTACAAAGCCTTAAACAAGATCTTAAAAATGAATTAAATATTGAGGTAAAAGATACTCAACCAGTGGAGGAGTCAATTATAATGCCGTCTCCTGAACAAGTTCCCATGATGTATCGAGCGCAAGTATCGGGGAGATGTTCTTTGCAGTATGGCAAAAATCAAAAGGATTTAGATCGTTGGACGGAGGAATGGGTTTATCCGAATAAAAAAGATGAGCCGTCTTATCAGTTTAAAAAACCTCAGTTAGCTTTGGATGATGGGGTTTATCGTTTTGAAATCGAGTTTCCTTGGCGTGTTTTTAGTAATTGTGGTCAGGATAGTATTTTTCGCCCTGTCATAGGTAAGGATGGTATTCCCTTTATCCCGGGTAGTGGCATTAAGGGATTATTTAGAAGGTTACTTGAATGGGCGGATATTAGTGATGATGATAAACGAACAATTCAAAATTATTGTGGTACAGCGGATAAACCTGCAACATTGAGATTTCTTCGGGCTTATCCTCTTGGGGATTGGGCGCAGACAAAACGAGTTACACCCCGAAATAAAAATGAGGAAATTCGTTATCAAATGGTGGATATTTGTCACCCCCAACAAAAAAAACAAGTTGAAGGAGGAGGGCGCCCACAGGCGATCGCCCTTATTAGCTTTTATAAACCCACTTTTGTATTTGAACTAAGTAGTATTAAACCCTTGGGACTGACAGAATGGCAACACATCGAACAACTATTAAGAAAAGCCTTAAATCAAGGCATCGGCGGAAAAACCAGTAATGGCTATGGTTTGTATAATGCCCCCCAAGACAAAAATCTCTATCCTCTCGCATTTCATCTCTTTGCTAAAGGAGTCAGCCCTTTATTGCGCAATGATGAGCCAGAGTTTCGCCCAAATTTATTTAAAGCTACATTAAGGGGTCATGTTAGCCGTCTTTTAGGGGGAGCAACAAATAATGTTGATACAGTTAAAATAAAGGTTAATCAACTGTTTGGCGATAACTCCCCTGGTAGCTTACAACTTTATTGGGAAACCCTTCCCGAATTTTTAACGATGGGAACTTATGGCAGGGAAAATACGCCCATTTATGAAAATCAAGGGATACTTTATCTTGATGTGAAAAAGAACAATAATAATCAGGATATTGCTTTTTTGCAAAAGGTGATGGAATTTGCTTTTATTATGGGTGGTTTTGGTAAATCTTGGCGCCGAGTCTATCACCCCGATTTTATGAACTATAACACCCGTGCGATCGGTTGTCATTGGTGGGGTAGTTGGCAAAAACCAGATCAACCATTAAATATTAATAATCCTCAACAACTCACTCAATTTCTCAACGGCTTATTTAATACCTGTCAACAATATTTAAACATCAACAACAATCAGCAATACATCAATAATTGGCGAGAATCTTGGCATCCCCAGAATGTTAAAGTTTTCTCAAAAGTAGTCGCCAAATCGGAGCTTATTACCTTATTTCATGAGGACAAATTCAAATATACCCCTGCCATTGGCGGTAAAAATAGAGGTGATAAACGTCCTAAATATGTAAGTTGTGTTTGGCATCGAATGTTACCCATAGAGAATAATCAATATTTAGAAATTATGACCGTTTTTCGAGGTGATAACCAGTTATGGAATGGGCAAAAAGCTAATTTTGAAAAAGAGATAACTGAGAGAAACTTTGGATTGACATGGGGAAATAAAAACTAATCTGAGTTTAGGAAAAACAATTGTGTAGGGTGGGTATTGCCCACCAATTAGTATTTTTTACGATGATAAATTTCAAAAATTTTCATTCATAAACTTGCCACAATTTTTGAGAATCTTCTTTCATTCTCTTTCTCAAATCAGCAGGTGCCAAAATTTCCACATTATGCCCCCAACTCCTTAAGCGCATAATCACATCCGCCTCCACATCATTACCTCCATCTTTGCCATGACGATAATCCATCACATAATAAGCATCATCAGGATTATTACTGATAACTTCATTAATTAACTGTTTATCATCATTAGTTAAAGTAGTCTGAGTATGTCTTAAACATCCCTCAAAATTCTGCCAAAATTTATTAATATCCCTCACACTTAACCGTTTAAAAGTATCATGACGTTTAGTATTTTCAATGTAATAAGTGTGAAAATCTTGGGGAAAATGTAACAACATCGTTTTAATTTCTCTATGTAAATCTACCCCCAAAGCATCCTGTAATTGACTATAAATATCATCTGATGTTTCTTCTTGTAACTCATCTTTTTTATCAAATAATTTCAAATGAATATTATAATTTTCCTCATCCCATTCTTCAGTAAAAATATATTGATTTCTATCTAATTCTTGAAAATGATCTAACCGATAATTATAATAACCTAAATAATTAATAAGACCCCCTGGTTTAGGCCCATAACCTGTTAAATAAATTCCCCGTTGATTGTAAAATAAACAGATAGGATAAATAATTAAATCTTCAAAGATTTCTCTCTGGCTAGAACTAGCATATTTTATCCTAATTAGGGGGATTTCTTCTTTTTCCCAGATGTCTCGTAAAGTGAAGATTATATCTTGAATTTTATCAATAGTATTTCTATCTACTATGTGTTGAAGTTTAATAAAAAATCTTTGTTTATCTTTGAGATTTTCCGATGTACTTATTAATACTTCGTCAAACTTCAGATTATCAACAAATTCGTATAAATTAGTGATTTCTCCACTGCTATTAACATTACTATTAACGGTTAATTTTTCTTCAATATCTTCTAAAGATAATTTGCCATAACTCTTTTTGCCAGAAATCAAAAAACCTCTTTTTGCTAAACCAATAAAGTCATTATTAAAGGTTCTGATACCATTTTGACCATTTTTTGGTTGTAAACATTCAAAGGGAATTAAATTGAGTATTTTCTGTTTTTGCTCTTGTGTTAAATCAATTCCATATAAATCTTGAAAACCCGTTAACCAATCATTGTCTCTGATACCAAATGTAACTAACCAATTTTTTACCGAATCATTGAGATATTCCCTATTATTTTCCTGATTTAAAAAATTTCGCCAATCTCCTTGACTAAAAGTTATTTGATCATGAATAAAATAAAAATCTAATGACTGGTCATAAAAACTCATCACTTCTGCATACAAGCGAAACGCTTTTTTAATATTATCAAATAAACTTTTTTGGGCTTTCTCAAACCTCGGATTATCTGGGGTGGGATAACGTAAATTTTTTGGTGTATCAATTATTGACCACAAATTAGTGGCTGAAGGAGGACATTGTCGATATAAAGGGGTTTCTGGCATTTCTGGCATAATCATTCTCATCATATAGGGGCAAGATAACCTTACTTCAGGCTACCACAGATAAAATATTGTGAATATTAATTTTGATGATAATTCTGGTTAGGAAATACCCTTTTCCTTGCGGGGTGATTGATGAAAAAAAGCTCACCGATGGGTCTTGATGGTGTGTTGTAGATGCCTTGCCCTGTATAGGTTTCAGGCTCTTATTTTTGTTGTGCAATTTTGTTTTTTTGTGTTATGATTACTATTGTGTAGATTCAAACGCTAAAGCTCTTGTAATGTAATGCCTCTGAAGCGAAGACCCTACCCATGGGGTTACATGGGTTTAGTTGGAAACACCTCCTTAATCATTTAGGTTTTGGGGGTGTTTTCCGTGATATGTTGTTTTGCCTTCTCTGGGAAAAATAGTTAATTGGGACTGATGAAAAAGTAAAGTCGTGAAGGTAAGGAAGAAAAAGTTCGATTTTACCTTGGAAAAGGGTTTTTCTTGAGCCAATTTAGATTAGTAATGGTAACGAGGTATAAACAAAAGAGAAGAAATGTATAGTAATCCTAAACTATTTGTAAGAGTTTGAATTTTCCTTATTGTGAAAGGCATAGGGGGGGGGATATAACTTTACTACAACTCAAATAGGATTACTATAGTTATCAATTACAATTACTATCTATAGCTGTGACTGTTATGTTAATAATATGAATATTAATGAATTAAATAATGTATTATCAAAACACAATATTAGTACGGATAATTGGCTTCATGAAAAAGGAACAAAAACTGTAACGGATCTCAAAAATGAAATTGATGGAAGGGAAACTGTTTTAGAGTTAATTAATGGTCAATTATTGAGGGTAGTTCGTTTGGTTTCTGTGCAGGTAAAAGTTAAACTAGGAGAGCAATTATTTACCCTTGTGGAGGATAAACAGATATTTTTTGCTGGGGGAATCAGAAAAAGGGGATTGGATACTTTAGCGGAAAAAATTATGGTCAATGAAACTCCTGAATTAGCAGTTTATCGTTGCTTGAAAGAAGAAATTGGCTTAGATTTTGATGGTTCTTTTCTTTTTCTAGGGGAAAATGAAGAGATTAAATCTTCTCCTAGTTATCCACTTTTGAGTTCTATGTATCAGGTTTATAACTATCAAGTTGTTTTGTCTGAAAAAGAGTTAGAGTTTATCAGGTTTTCTGAGTATCAAAAAGGAGGACAAAAGATAACTTTATTTACTTTAGAACCATCAAATTAAAAAAATAAGACTTTCACTATTAATAATTTTCCTTGACAAAACAAATGATATACGCTGTTTAAAGGGCGATCGTATTTAGGAATTTTCACAAGTTGATGACTACAAATTAACGATATGATTGTTATAAATAAATGTTAAAGTAATACTGTTTCTAAAAACCTACTATACAAAGGATGTGGAAAATTATATAGGTTTATTTCCTTGATTTTTCAGCACCACAATATAAAAGTCTTACATCAAAGCCAATAATATACAACTTTATTTTGGATATTATTAAAAATCATAACCAAAATAGTGGTTTAGAGACCATGAAATTATACAACTTTATTACGCCGTTACCCTATTTGTAGTATGGTAATAAAGTTGTATGTATCAACATAGATTAGTGCAAGTATTAATAACTCAAATCAAAATGTGAACAAGATTACAGAGGTTACAAGAAGGCAAATTGCTAAACTTTTCGACAAAGAATTCAATTATTGGGGAGATGATGAAGAAAATGATGATGAAATTAAATTTTTGGAGAGACTCTATGAATTAGAAGAATTACCATCAAATGATGGTAGATTTGAAAATGCTAAAGATAATAATTGGATTTTTAAAGATGAAGACGATAGATTTAATCTAAATAATGGTAACGATGATAAATATCTATTAAAATTTCTTTGTGAAATATTACATCCTGCTATTAGAGAGCCTGATAATGTACAAAATTTACTGACAATATATAATAATATTTTGTCAGTAGATGGTTATAAAATCATTGAAGTAGATAAATTATCGAATCTTCCAATCTTTGGATTTTGTGAAATAAATAATCAAATAGATTCTTCAAATAACATATTAATGAAACCAATTCAAAAAATTCTTTTTGGTAGCCCAGGTACAGGTAAAAGTTATCAAATTCGTCAAATAGCCCAAGAACAGTTGGATATTCAGATAGATAAAATTACTAAAACTTCTCCCAATATAGTGAAAGCTGTTTTTCATCCTGAGTACAGCTATGCTGATTTTATGGGGAAACTATTACCTTTTAGCCAAAAGAGTTCCGTAATTTATAAATTCTATCCTGGACATTTTTTGAAAATACTAGGAAAGGCTTATAAATCTCTAATTGATGGTAAAGATGAAAACTATTTATTAGTAATTGATGAGTTAAATAGAGGAAATGCAGCCGCTATTTTTGGAAATACTTTTCAATTATTAGATCGTGAAAGTGATGGGTGGTCAAGTTATGAGATAGATATTTCTGAAATGGAATTAGTTGGTTTATTTCAAGCTATGAACATCAAAGTAGATATTGATTCTAACAATAAAATTGAAATACAACTGTCTAATATTGGGAAACTTAATTATGATGAGGCATTAAAAAATGAAATAGAAAGTTTTAGGGACAAAAAAAATCATGGGGGATTTTTAATTTATAACCTTTTACGACAATGCCAAATCAAACTTCCCCCCAACTTGTCGATTATTGGCACCATCAACACCTCGGATGAATCTATTTACTATCTTGATACTGCTTTTAAAAGACGTTGGAGTTGGGAATTTGTAAATGCACCCGTAGGAAAGTTCGATGATAGCACTGAGTTTCCCGAAGAAATAAAAAATGCTCAATTATTTATTGATGATAAACCTCAAGATCTTTGGCTATTCTACATTGTGGGAATTAATGAGCTAATAAAATCTAATCATCAAACCATTAGGCGTATTGAAGATAAACTTATTGGATGTTGGTTTATTAAGCCTGAAAATGAAAAAGTTAAACTTCAACAAGTCAAGGATAAGTTAATGTTTTACTTGTGGGATAATGTATTTGCAAGAGATAAAAGACCTTTAGAGACTTTTCTTGGTGATAAGAGTGATGAGACAAATACCTTGGTAACACTGGCTCTTTTTTCAGACTTTTTAAAGTACACAGAGAAATTTTTAGATAAAGTATTAGCATTAGGTAAAGAGCAGTATAAAGGGGAATTCTTAAAACAAGAAGTGGAGCAAGTAGAAGATAATTTGGATATGATACCTTTCTAAACAATCAATGATTAATTTTAATTCTTTACAATTAGTTGTTAATAATAAGTATTCTTTTGTTGGTATTGATAAACAAGAACAAAATTTACGTTTATGTTTGCCTAAAGGTTTTAATGAGTCAAAATCTACATTAGATAACTTTGATAGTAAAAGAGATTTATTCTTTCTTTTCTACAAAATTTTGACAACTTTTAGAAGTATTTGTGTGGAAAAAGGTTATTTAGATGATAATAATCAATTAACAAATGATCGAGATGGATTTCTAAAAACAAAAATTGGTTCTAGTATTAAAAGTTATCAAGAAGATAATGAAAATATTTTTTATTATAAAATTGATATTCTTGGTAAATTGTTAGATGCTTATAATGAGCCAAAAATTTTAAGTTTAGCGTCTCGATTAGGTAAGCAAGATAAATTTGATTTAAGTAAAATTCACAAATATTTACATCAAGGAATTTATTTGTCTAATGATGCGGTTTATATAGATCAAATGAATTTTCCAAGAAAGGTAGTTCAATTTCAATCTAATGATATAGTTACGATGTATTGTTACCTATTTTTCGAGGTAAAACAGCAATTAAAGGAAACAACAAATCCTAATATTATATCTTTGGCAGAAGATTTTAGAGAACGTTATTTAAACTCTCCGGATAGTCTTTTTGATGAGAATAGCTATGAGTCTGTTTTAAATGTACTCAAAGATGCTTTAGAAACAATCAATAATTATACAGTCTTAAAAGATGCTGACTATTGGGAATATTATGATGCCATTGAATTATTTTTATACGGTGATTTGAGTCAAGGTGAAGAGGGAGAAATCTGGGGCATAAATAATTTTTACACTGTTTGGGAATCCATGTGTTTAACTTATTTAACTGAAAATAACGATTTATCTTGCTTATTGCATTGTGATACTCGGTATTTAAGTTCAAAAACTCTAGATAAACTTCAAGCATCAGAGAAAGTTATTGACATAAACAATGTTTTTAAAATAAATGGTGTTTCTTTAAATCCCGATGCTGTTTTGTTTAGTTCAAAAAATAGTGATTTTATTCAACAAACAACTTATGAAATATTTATTACTGATTGGGATAATCATGGTTATAAAACACAATTCAGATATGATAATGGCTTTAACATTTATAAAGAAAATGAATCAATATTTATTAATACTGGCTATTTAAATCAAAAAAAAGAAGTATATACAGCTAAAATCTTGGAAAGAATATACTCTAGAAAAGATAATCAATATTTAATCATCAATTCTTCTTTACCTAGAGCTTTTTATTCATTTTGGGACATCCCAAAAATTATCAATAATGAACATCTTAATTTAATGAGCTATTTGAATCACTTTTTTTATTTAGCCTTAGAAAGTAAAGTTTTTACTTGGAATACTTTTTGTGAGAGGATTTTAAAACCATTAAATGTTGATATTAATAGTAACGGTGATTTTGATGAATATAATGTTTTTACTAGATCGCTTTTTAGAGATAGATCAGCACAATCTATTCAAAATGAGTTTGAAAAGTTTATTACTCAAATATTGAACAATCAAAAACCTTTAATTAAGATAATAGATGTTAAGTATTGTGACTCTAAATATTTTTCTGATCCTAATAATAAAAAAGAAAACAAAGAAAAAAATGTCAGGAAACAATTTATCTATGAATACTCGTTGCAAAAGAAATTAAATAAACTCTTTTCTACTGACTCAAAACCAGAAATTCAAAGTAGTTTTTGGATTCCTGATTATTGTCCTGATGATCCCAATCTATTTAGGAGAAATTATGATTTTCTTGATGGTTATATTGAATTAAACAAAGTTAATTTTTTATTACTTGCTGAGAATTATATTGCTAACTAAAACAAAGGCTATTTTCTTATTTTATCGATCGCAATGATTTTGGAGAATGTTTCAAGGTGCAAGGACTAAGTGCGATCGCCAAATACCGTAATTTTCATCAGGGGGAATATAATGATAATTCCTACCCCCACAACAGCATTGGGCTTGACCATTATAGGGGAATAAAGTTGAAAGTTGAAAACCAAATTTTCTCTAGTTTTTTTGTAAAAAGGAAAATTTCAGTGATATAGGAACAAGAGGACAGAAATTTTTGTCCAGACACGGAGCAAACTAGATTACATTTATAAGCATAAGTCTAATCTTTTTATTTCATTATCAAACAACTCATCAATTTTTTGTGGATATGAAACTAAAATACTTCTTTCGTCTCTAAAAGTACGATTAGGATCACCTTTAAACGATAACCAGTTAAAACTACCTACAATAGCAAATTTTTGATCAGAAACAAGAATTTTAGAATGAGTATCACCCAAACGTTTAAATACAAAGTTATCTTGATATCGTTTGGCTAATTTTTTAATTTTATTTTCAGCTTCAATATCGTAATCTCTCCTATTTTCCTCAGATTCATCCCCAAAACCGTAGCCTATAAAAACTTTGACTCCTCTTTTTAATAACTTTTCTAAACTATCAATTAACCAGCTATTACTAGCATTGGCTCTAATCCAAGGCGAAATAATTAAAAGCCTTTCTTTACTATCTTTTAATGCTTCTTCTAATAATGGTCTATGATCATAAGTTTTTAAAAAACGAATTGGTGTTGAAGATATAAGTGAATTAAGTCGTTTGTTGAGTTCTGCTATTTCATTAACAGCTTTCTCAAGTTTGTTTTTCAGTTCTTTCTTTTCTTCTTCATTATCAATGATTTCAATATCTTGACGAGTTAAATTAATTTCTGTTTCAAGTTGTGTAGTTTTTTCTTGGACTTGTTCTCTAACAGAAGTAATTTGTTGTTCATATTTCTCAGCTTCTTCAAGTATTCCAGAGCCAAATTTTGCTTCTGCTAAACTTTTTAATTCTCTGGATTGATTTAAGACATTTTCTCTTAATTGTTTAATAATACGATCTTTTTTACCTCCTTTAGCACGAGCAAAGGCTGATTCATGTTCGTCTGATAATCTACCATCAATAGCGAAAGCAATTTGTAACTCATTACTGTCTTTCTGTTTATAAACTAATGCAAAAGCTTCTTGAAAAAAGTTTTCCCTCTTTTCCATAGCTTTTAATCCAATAAAATCTCTTTGTTTTTCTTTTTTATATTTTTTATCTTTAGCAATTTGATGAATCATTTTCTCAACATCGTTAAGATTAAGATCATCTAACTCTAGTAGTTTAGCTGGATAAGCAGGTATTTCAAGAATATTGCTGTACCTTAAGTCTTTTGGGCGTAATAAACCTTTATTTTCCTCTAATTTTCCATACCAACGTGGTTTTCCTAACATTCTATCGAAGTTAATAGGATAAGACCTTTCTTCAGGTACAATAATTCTTGCTTCTTCAAGTGTGGTTTTTCCTTTTTTGGTTAACTTCCATTCTTGAAATTTGGATTCTTGTGAAGCAATTAAATCAATATTTTCTGCTTGTCTCAGATTAATCATTGCATTTTTAACAATTGATTGTTCTAAACCTAAAAAGTTATTAATTTCTTCTATAGAAGATAAACAAGCATCAATAGATTTTAAAACAAATTCTTCTATAGGAGGAATCGGTTTACGAAGGAGGGTTAATACAGTTAAGGTAATTCTAGTTACAGGAAGACCAACTGATACTAAACTAACTAATTCAAAACCAGGACGATTATCATAGCGTTTAGAAATTTCATCTTCAGTATTAGATTGTGAATCTGAACTAAAATTCAAATACTCAATAGTCATTTATTTAGACTCATGTAAGGAACAAGTTTTAGGATTAAATTCTATATATTCAAGAACAGTTCGTAAAGGATTATAATTTAACGTCCGACAAAAATCATGATCTCCTACGATTACTAAAGCAACTTTGCCCCTTGATAAAGCAACATTCATTCTCTCTGTATCTCGCAAGAAGCCAAACTCTTTTTTGTTATTAGAACGAGTAATCGAATAAATAGCAATATCGGCTTCTTGTCCTTGAAATGCGTCAACTGTATTCCATTTAATAGCTAATCTTTCCCAATTATCTAATTCTGAGTCTAAGGTTCGTTCTAAGAGTATTTTTTGTGCTGAATACCCTGTCAAAATTGCTACGCTATAGTTTTTACATACATTTTTTGCCACCGCATTAAGACGATTTAGCAGTTTAACAATTACTTTAACTTCAGCAGTATTATTATAGCTTTGATTTTGATACGCAGTTTGTTCACAATGATTAGGAAGTTTACTGGTTGTTAACCAAGTAACAGGTTTAGGTATAATTTTATTTAGTTCGTGATCTATATCGGTTCTAGCACTTTGAATTTGACCATCATAAAAACATTGACTGATTAACTCTCCAATGGGTGCTACCATGCGATGTTGAATATTCAGGATTTTGCAATTAGCTTTTGGTAAAGTTCTGAGTAAATAAGCAAATAAGGTTTCCTTAATCTCCTCAGAATTTAAGTCATATTTATCTAAAAATTCTTGGTTTCTACTAGCTTCATCTTGAAAAGGTGGAAGTTGTTTCGTATCACCTACTAAAATCCATTTTTTTGATCTAGCAATTGGTACTAATACTTCGGTTGCCGTTGCTTTTGATGCTTCATCTATAATACACAAATCAAATTCAACTTCAGTAATTTTTGGAGCAAGTCCAATACAAGTTCCGGCTACAATTTGAGAACGTTTGATTAATGCAGAATTAAAGTGATCACTATCACTTTTACCAAAAATATCAAACCAATCTTGTTGGATTCTCATTAGTTTTTTGAGTTGTTTTGCTTGTATATTATTAGAATCAGCTAATATGCTTTCATAGCTTTCTAACTCATTTATTGACATCTTCTCAATTTCTTCAAGATTAAACCCACTTAAATTTTCTAACTCTAATGCCACTGGTTTTTGTTCATCTTGACGAATAGATTTAGCTTTTTTCTCAAACTCTTTGATTTTATCATCTAAATATTTGAGTTGCTCTTTGGTCTCTTCTGGTAAATTATTAGGAAGTTTGACATTTGGACTATTAAAATCATAATTCTCAAGGTAAGACTCATATTCTGGTTGCTCAATTAATTCATATTTTTCTTGTTTTAAAGATTCAATTTCTTGTTTTAAATTATTTAGTTGATTAGCAAGACTTCTCAATTTTTGAAAATGGATAGCCACTTCTACATCTTTTTTATCTAAGTCATGTTCCTTCGACCAAATATCAATAAAATCTTTACTCTGATTCAAAACTTCTTTTTTCCATTGATCCATTTGCTCTTCAAATAACAAAGCGTAAATATTTTCAGCAACTTTTTCATGATTGCCAATGCGGACAATTTTTAAAAAAGTATCAACTGTCTTAATTCTCTCTAAAGCATTATCTAAAGCTACATGAGTTTGTGATGTAAGCAAGATTCTAGCGTTAGGATTTTGTTTTAGAGTTTGTAAAATTAGTTCGGTAATAAAAGTTGTTTTTCCTGTGCCAGGAGGTCCTTCAACTACTAAAAAATCTTCGGTTTCCAATGCTGCTTTAACAATCTCTTTCTGAGATTCATTAAGAGTTTGAATAAATTGAATATCCTGTTCTAAATTAGGTAAACTAACTTCTTGAGGATTAATTAATAAAGTACGAATTTCTGAACGTACAGCCTGATCATATTTAATCGCATCTAAAGCATATTTTTGTTGTCTTAATGCGGACTCTGCCGCACGAGTATCAAATTTTAATACACCTTTTTTTGGTATTCTTTCTACTTCTCCATAATTGATGTAGAGAATTAGTTTATCATCTTTAATTTCTTCAATTTCTCCACTTAAGAGACTATAGTTATTATTTTTAAGAGTTACATGGCGAGTTTGTCCAACAAGATCATCATCAGGAATTGACTCTAAAGTAAAAAAAGCACGGTTTTTATCTTGACTAACTTCTGTATAGATTAAAGGTTTTTGACGTTGTCTTTCCCAGTCTGTCTTTGCTCTTAAAATACTTTCCCAAGTTCTAAATAATCTTTGTTTTTCATCTTCTGCTTGTTTCTGTCTGATAGTAGCATCATATTCTTCAATTGATAATTGAAGTTCTCTGATAATTTCTTGAGCTTGATTTATATTATAAAATGTTTCAAAACTAAACTCATAGTTGGGATTATAATTTTTTAACCTATTTTGCTCTAAAATATCACTGGAAAGATTAATCGCATTTAAGATAATTAATTTGTCTAAATTGCATTGTTCAATTTTTACATGATAACTATAATCAACTCCAAAAATTTTATATTGACCTTCCTCATATTCATTAGATTTTTTATTTTTATAACATTCTATACCACACTCATTATTTAAGTCTTCGAGAATTATTTTTTGAATTTCTGTATGAGAGTTAGCTTTTAACTCACTACCTATTTTTTCTAAATTTCTTGGAAGCATTAAATAACATTTTTGAGTTTTTTCAATAAATGCTCTTTCACGCTTTTCTTGAAATCTTGTTATTTCTGATAATAGGATTTGTGCATTATGTTGACGTTCTTCGGGATAATCGGAAATAGAATTTTCAATTATCTTTATGATTTCACAAGGTGCATCTAATTCTTGAATTGCCTTTTTAACACTTTCATAGTCGATAAGTGGTACATTTGTCAAGCATTTAAGAGTCACAACCCCAAAGCTGAATACATCACGGGTATAAGTATAAGAGCCATCATCATCTTCTAGTGGCGTATAAGGACGAGAAACAAACTCTCTTAAGGTTACAGTAGGGACTAGAAAATTTCTCAGTTTTGAGATACCAAAATCTGCTAATTTGATAGTTCCTTCATGATCAATTAAGATATTTTCCGGTTTGATGTCTCTATGAATATACTCTCTGTTATGACAAAAAGCTAAGGCTTCTAACAAGGGTTTTCCAATTTCTTCCCAAAATGAATCCCATCCATCAAGAGGTGATTGTTTTAACTTTTCTAATAAATTATTTTCCATCCATTCTAGTACTAGAAAGTTATGACCAGTTTCTTTGTCAATTCCTGAATCAATTAATTCAACAATATGATTATGTTTTAATTCTTTTAATGCATTAACTTCTCTTCTAAAAGATTCTGCTGAAATTTCCTCTTCAATTCTTCCCTTTGTAAAAATTTTGACTGCTACTTGTTGCATATCATTATGCATATCAGCAGCTTTATAAACTTCACTCATCCCACTTTGTTTAGGATTGGGTGTTAAAGCATATCTGTTATTAATTAAAGACGCTCCCATATTTTTTATTTTTAGTTTATTTTTGGTTTAATTTTAATACATACTTAGGGCTAACCAAGATATTTTTCGCCATTTTGAACTGATATAGTCTCTTATTTTACAAAAAACTATTACTTTGATTTTTCTTTTGTAGGTAATTCAGAAAATGTTCACCTTATGAAGCAGATTCATGTGCGATCTGATAATTCACTGAACCTTGGACAAATCATCTGTATCAGTGAATAAAAGAGTGGATTGGGAAAAAAGAGATCAAGAAGTCAAAATTCAGGTAGAGAGTGCAGTTCAAGAAATTTTGCAAAAGGATAAACCAGAAAGAGTTACCTTGAGAAAAGTAGGTATTATGACAGGATTAAAAGCACTTTTAGAGCAGAAACTGGATAAATTACCCCTGACAAAAACTTATTTAGAAGAAACTGTCGAGTCAGTGAAAATGTTTCAGGATGGAAGGATACAATGGGCGATCGCACTTTTAGAAGAACAGGGGGAGGAGGTAAAATCATGGAAAGTTAAAAGGTTTGCTGGAATAACAGATCAGCTCTCAGAAAAAGTTGAAAAAATCATTGATTCCTATTATTTTGGTATTCTGGTTGACCAAATTCCCTGTAATGACAAATAAGATTTAACTTCTTTCTATCACCATGAATAAAGTCTACTGAATAAATCTAAATACTAAAGGTTAAAATATATTAAAAGTCTCGAAAAATATATAAAAATTTCATTTTTCATTAACTTAAACAAAAAATATACAAGCTCTGTTTACTTTTCTTAAGATAGTGCAGTTTTATCACTAGTTAAATTATAATCAGCATATAAGACTTATTAAATAATTAATGTGCTAAGTAATAGTTATACTTCTTGGAATGAAACTTTGATTTCTTATTTTCTTAGTGGAATTTCACAAGGTAGCAAAATTTATCTCACTATTGACGAAGATTTAATTCACTTTATCGGGAAAAATTTTCTTCATTTAGATCATAATATTAATGCCTTAGATAATTTTAGGTGTTCTGTCATTGATGCTATTATTGAAGATGAAAAAGTTAATCTGAAAAATATACAAAGCTTTGATTCGCAAGGGAAACCCAAGTGTCTTGTTTTTCTAATTTTGTCAATTTTAGCAGCTTATCAAATGTCAGAAGATGATCAAGAAGAAATTTCTGAAAAAGACTATTTCACTCGTTTAAGAAGTTTACTCGGTTTACTGGGAGAGGGGCGACCAAATGGAATGAAGTTTGGTAATCACTCAGAAGAAATATTATGGAAAGAATGGAATTTATGGTTGTTACAACAAGGATTTCAACCTACAGCATATAAAGGAAAAGGTTCACAAAAATATATCAAATATCCTATCAGTCAAACCTTATTCCGACAAGTTGATAAAGATAAATTACAAGAATTATTTATCAAAAAACAGTGGACAAATAGTTGGGATGCTCCAACATTATATAGTCAAGTTCACCATGAAATCAGTTATTTATCTAAGCATATAGCCAACTTATTAAGAGATAGAAAAAGATTAGAATTAGTAGCTGATTCCCTCCATGAAATTCATCAGCAATGGTTAGCGGAAGGTTGCCCAAAAAAACCTATCAAAAAAAGAAAAAATCAATATATATTGAGTCGTAACTTATTTACAGGATTATATCGCACCGAAGATCCTTTTTTAGGAGATATTGACTATTTTCTATACCCAAAACAACCTAAATTTAAAGACAATAATGAGATAAAAATTCAATATCAAAATCAAACAGAAGTGCTAAGAGAAGATAGGCAAGGTTGGTATTTACCTTGTGGTAGTAAATTAACAGTAGAAGACTTAAATAAAGGAATTATTGGTACAGTTATTAATCATAATAATCTTGAAAAATTTATTTTACCTGCGAGAGATTTTTGGATTTTAATTCGTGATAAAGAAGATGAAGACTCAGATATTTATGCTACTTGGGCAAGTCCAAATTTAGGGGAACAGTTTATCATACTCTGTAAACAAAATTTGATGAAAGATTTACAACTCTTAAAAGATGAAAAACTATTAAATTGGAGTGAAGAAATAAGACCTTTTCCTGATCATGAAGATTGGTTAGAATTACATCAATGTCAAGTTTTATCAGAAGCATGGGAGGGGATTTTTCCGTCTAATTTGCAATTAAAAGATGCTTTACAACCAAAAACTAAACTATCCATTAGCTTAAAAAATGGTTTAAAAATACCTCAACAAAAAGCATGGTTAAAAGATTATCCTCCTAACATTATTATTTATGGCTTTTATCCTAATATTGAATTAGAAATTAAAGATATATTTACTGAACAAATTATTGAACATAGCTCTCAAAAAACTAATCAATTAATTTCAGTAAGTTTCCCTCACTCAACCAGTTATTTAGTAACAGCAAAAGCTAGAAATGATTTTGAAGAAATTTTAATTAATTTAAAAGATTGGGAGGATTTAGAAATAGCAAATATAAATCTAAATGAGATTAAATCAAATCATAATAATAACTTATTGAACACATTATCTATGTTATAAATTCTCAAAAATATGCTGAATCAAAGAACTTCATTAAACAATAGACAAAAGAATAATCCGAAAGGTAGATATTATCTTGGATTTTGTTATAAAGGAGATGCACAAAAATTAATAGAAGTTATCTCTCAGCAAATTAATGAATATGATTTAAGTAAACTAATTCCTTTATTAAGGGTAGAGAAAAAAGATAAAAAGAATAAGAGAGGCTCATTTTACTTTTTTCTAGCAATTGATAATGTAGATAATCCACAATTAAAAATTAAATATCAACAGTTTAAAGATAAAATATTAGTGTTATCGTATTTTTATTATCCAGCAGTCCCTAAAGGAACTCCTAATAATTTTAGTTATGAACAAATTAAATCAATGGTAGGAAATGCCCATGATGTTTTAGATTATACTAATCCTATTCCCTATCAAAAGAATCAAGAAAAAGATATACAAAGTAATCCTTTTACCTTTGATTTTACTCCTGCTTATTTACTTAATGGATCAGAAGAAAAAAAATATCAACATCTATTATACTGGTTAAGTAGCATTGGCAATTGTAGTTGGCAATTATTTAAGCAAACTTGTGAGTTATTAAACTTAAAAAATCCTCAAAGAATTATCAGAAGATTAAAATTATTAGGTCATATTGAAATATCTGATGATGGCAAAAAATGTTTTATTAATCCTCCTATTATCATCAAAATATTATCTAATTCAGAAGAAGAAAAATTTATTTTATGTGGGCAAAGAAACCAAAAATTAATATCAATTTTGACAAACTATGGTGAGATAATATATAGTTCTCACCCCTTAAAAAATGCTCCTTATACCATAGAAATAAAATTTAACCACAGTCTTGATCTTAAAAATATTATTCAAGAGATTAAGACCAGATATAATTTGGTAATTTATTATTCTGATTTAACTATTTGTCAATTAGAAAATCTACCTAATTTTGAGCAATGGTTTGAGAATTTACCGACTTTGCTAGGTATTATACCTAGTTTATATGATTGGAAATATTTAGTTAATAATGATTTTACTGACTGTTTAAATCCAGATAAAACGGGAATGTACCAAATGTTCAAACATAATCAAGAAAAATCTTTAGATGCTATCAATTCTTTGAAGATAAAACCGGTTGCAACTTTATTTTATGATCGAGATAAGCAATATTTTAAACAAGGGAATTGGTATGGTTTAAGATTTTTAACTTTAAAGAAAAATAATGAGCCTATTTTATGGAAATATGATGTTAATAAGAAGCGTTTAGCTATTCCTTACAGTCAAAGATTACCAGAATTGTATGAACGATTGTTAGTTTTATCTAGTGGAATTTTACCTAGTTATAGCAAAACAGAAGACGAGAATATCTGGTTAATTTACGAAAATATTAGCGAACAATTATTAGATATATTAATCAAAAAATTATCGCTATCACAACCCTTATTGATCGACTCTACATAGTTACTTATTTTAGTTCGTAGTAAAGACTTTAGTCCTAATTTTCAGTGATATGGTGGGCAATGCCCACCCTACTATAATTTTGAGGGATCAAAAAATGTATGATGTAATTGGTGCGTATCAACGATTAGAAAGAATCTATCAGCTTTATATTAAAAGTGCATTTCCTCTGCGGTATCAAAGTTTAGCAAGGGAGCGCGATCGCATCTTGCAACAACCCGGTATCTTAAGTCAACCACCGTTAATTGAACCTGTACCGACTTATCCGTCATCAGGTAAAACTTTAAAAGATGTGGCGAATCAATTACCTTCACAATATCAAGATTTAGCTCATTTAGGACAAACAATTTTTGATAGTAATATCCAACTTTATCAACATCAATGGCAAAGTTTAGATGCTGTCATTAATCAAAAGAAAGATATAGTTGTAACAACGGGGACAGGCTCAGGTAAAACCGAATGTTTTTTACTCCCTTTACTAGCACAATTGGCTAAAGATTCCCAAAAATGGCAACCGAATCAGAATCCGCCGAGTAATCATCGTTGGTGGGATGAATCTGTTAATCCCAGTAAAAATAGAATCCCTCAATGGACTCATACTACACGACCAAAAGCCCTGAGAGCCTTAATTTTATATCCTTTGAATGCTTTAGTTGAAGACCAACTCAGACGCTTAAGACAAGCCCTAGAAGCCCCTCAAATTCATAATTGGTTAGATATTAATAGAGGCACAAACCGTATTACTTTTGGACGCTATACGGGGCAAACGGCTGTATCTGGAGCAGAAAATCCTAACAGTGTAAGAAAATTAAGAAGAGAGTTACAAGAAAGAGAGGAAGAATGGCAACAGATACAACAAATTAATGACCCTGATTTACTTTACTATTTTCCCCAGCTAGATGGTGGGGAAATGTGGTCACGGTGGGATATGCAGGATACACCTCCAGATATTCTCATTACTAACTATTCCATGCTCAATATTATGATGATGCGGAGTATTGAGGATAATATTTTTGAGGTTACTCGTGATTGGTTGGCAAGTGACAAAGAAAATCAATTTTTCTTAATTATTGACGAATTACACGCTTATCGAGGTACACCGGGTACTGAAGTTGCTTATATTTTACGGTTACTTTATTCTCGTTTAGGTTTAACGGCTGATTCTCCTCAGTTAAGAGTTTTAACAACCACAGCAAGTTTAGATGATTCTGAGCAAGGACGTAAATTTTTAAGGGAGTTTTTCGGTAGGGATAATTTTGAGTTTATTACAGGTATTCAGCAAATACCTCAAACAGGTTCAAGATTGTCTGTATCCCCTTATGCTAATGCTTTTGTTAACTTTGCTCAAGCAGTACAACCAGATCCTTTTCGACCGATGACACAACCAGATGATCCTGATCGTAGCACTCAAAAGGGTTCTGAAATACGTCAGGCGATGCTTACTTTAACGAGTAGTCTTGGCTTTCCACAGTCAACAATGGATGTAAAAGAAGCTCTGGGTTCGGCTTTAGATAGAATCGGTGTACCTAATGCAGTTAAAGATGCTTGTGTAGAAATAGATCGCCAATTACAGTTCAGCCAAACTCCCACAGTAAGGGCGGCAAAGGTAAAAAATAATGACCATCATTTAATGGATTTAGATCATCAGCTATTTCCTAATGCTAATCGAAATGGTTTTGTTTCTGATGCTTTACGGGGTTTACTACTGGCATTATCCATGTCCAAGTTGAGCAACGGGCGATCGCCCCTCCCCGTTAGAGGTCATTTGTTCTTCCATAATTTACAAAATCTTTGGGCTTGTACCAATCCTAATTGTACAGATCATAATGTGGATGTAAATGCTCGACAAAATAATCCTAATCGCCCTTCTATTGGTGCAATTCATTCTACTCACCGTTTAAGTTGTTCCTGTGGTTCTCGTGTTTTAGATTTAATTATTTGTGAAGTTTGTGGCGAAGTATTTTTAGGCGGTTACAAAACTACTCGTCAAATTGGTCGTAGGAGTGTGGAAATATTAACACCAGATCAAGCTGATTTAGAAGGTGTACCAGATAAACTTGCCCAAAATCAACGCTATGGAAACTATCGACTTTTCTGGCCTTTACCTCATGACAATCCTGCGTGGAATACTCAACCACAATCGAGTAATTGGACACTCAATGGTATCAGAAGAAGTTGGGTGAGAGCCAAATTAAATCAAACAACAGGTATAATTGAAATAAGTAATACTCAACCTCAGCAAAATGAGATTGCAGGTTGGTTATATAAAGTGGGTACTAGAAATAGTAATCATCCAGATGAAAGAGCTTTACCGAGTAAATGTCCTCGTTGTGATGCTGATTATGGAAGACGGGATAAATTTCCTACACCTTTGCGTTTTCATCGGACAGGTTTCCAAAAGGCTTGTCAGGTAATTGCTAGTGGTTTACTGCGAGAAATGCCCCAACCAGAGCGTAATCAACGATCGTCTCGTAAATTAGTTATTTTTTCAGATAGTCGTCAGGATGCCGCTAAGTTATCGGCAGGTATGGAACGAGATCATTATCGAGATATGGCACGATCGATTTTAATTCAATCTTTTAACGATTATTGGCTGGATTTAGTGGCTTATTTAAAAATAGAATGTGATGATAAATCAGACATTTTAAATAAATTACTGGCTTTAAATTCCAATCTATATAAAGCAATTTGTCAACCCATAGATGAAAAAACGAAACGAGATTACCAAAATAGAGCTAATCAGTTTGCTAATACCAATGAAATTTTAGATGCGGTGGCACAACGTTGGCTTAGAAACAGGATGCCCACAAATCAACAAGCGAAAAATGAATGGGAAGATTTACTTCGACGTTATCCAGATAGAGTGGCATTGCAAGATTTAGTCAAAAAAGTTAAAGATGATTTATTGAACTATGGTATTTGCCCAGGTGGTTCTAGTCGAGATGTATTGAAATATTATGTTGGACAGGGTAGAGGTAAAGAAGAATATTTGTGGTTTAACTGTTATCAATGGAAGGAAAATAATGCAATTCCCATTTATCCTGCTAGTCCAGAACAGAATCGCCATATTCAACTCATGGAAGCAAAATTAACCGAAGAATTAATGTATGCACTGTTTCCTCATATTGCTAGAACTTTGGAAGGTTTAGGACAAGGATGGGTTAGTTATCAACCTAATGGTAATCCTAGTGCAAAATTAATTGAAGCAGTTAATGCGGTTATTCGAGAATTAGGTGTTAGAAAACTTCATAATTTTAGTAGTAATACTTTTTATTCAGGAAATGATCGATCTTTAAGAGGATTTGCCCGTAGATATGTCGAACGTACTAATTTACTTCCTCAAGATGTCGAACAACAATTATCAGATGTTGGTCTTCCTAGCAATAATGGAATAGTGCTTAATTCTAATAAACTATACCTTGTACCTCCTCCAGCTGTTAATAATAATGGTCAGCGTCAAGGATATAGATGCAATCAATGTAATGCCTTTTATCTTCATCCTGCGGCAGGAATTTGCCCAGTTTGTAATAGCACTCAAAGTCAAAATGCTCCGATTCAACCATTAACCCCTAGTCAAACTACTAGCGATTTTGATTACTATAATTATTTATCTGAGGAAGCAGGTACAGCTTTTCGGATGAATGCGGCTGAATTAACGGGACAAACAGATAAAGGCGATCGCCTAATAAGACAAAGATGGTTTCAAGATATATTCATTAATGATGAAATTGCCCGTGTACAAGGTATTGATTTATTAAGCGTGACTACCACTATGGAAGCAGGAGTGGATATAGGGTCATTGTTAGCGGTTATGATGGCAAATATGCCTCCTCGTCGCTTTAACTATCAACAAAGAGTGGGACGAGCTGGAAGGCGATCAGCTGGAGTATCTTTAGCAGTTACTTTTTGTCGAGGGCGTAATCACGATGATTTTTATTTTCAACGTCTTGAAAGTATGACAGGAGATCCACCCCCTGCTCCCTATGTGGATATGCGAAGTTATGAAATTTTCCGCAGAGTTTTAATTAAAGAGGTTTTACGACAAGCATTTCCTTGGGCAAAACAAAGTTTACACGCTAATCGAATAGGATTAAGTGATAGTAGTAGGACAGATAGTGTTCATGGTGAATTTGGGAAAGTGGGCGATTGGATGACCTGTCGCTCAGAAATACAAAATTGGTTAGATGATATTAATAATAAGTCTGTCATTCTAGCAGTAGCTAATGCTTTAAGATTAGAAACCAATTTAACTCATGCTAGTGACAAAGAAATCTTAGATTATTTACACAACAATTTAGTATCAGAAATTGACACTGTAGTTAATGATCAATCCTATACCCAAGATCAAATTAGCGAAAGGTTAGCTAATGCAGGATTATTACCTATGTTTGGTTTTCCCACGAGGGTACGATTACTGTATACTAAGCTCCCCCCAAGTGGTCATGAGTGGCCCCCTGAAACAGGAACAGTCGATCGCAATTTAGATATAGCTTTAAGTCAATTTGCCCCTAACTCACAAACTGTTAAAGATAAGGAAGTTCACAATGCCTGTGGGGTGGTGCAGTTTATTCCTCAAGGTAATCAAGTTGGTACTCAAGCAGGTTTATATCCTGATTTAACTCAAGGAAATGAATCCATCGGCTTATGTCGTAATTGTCAGGCGGTTGTTTTCCCTCAAAATATCTTGAATCAACCACCTCAAGGAGGATTAGAACCACCTATAACTCAATGTCCTGTTTGTGGAGCAAATGAAATGCGTTATCTTGATGCTAGAGAACCGAAAGGCTTTCTAACAGATCTCAATCCCCAAGATTATGACGGACAATTTGAGTGGACACCTCGATCGACTCGTCCTTCTCTCAGTGTCAATCCTAATCAAGTACAGGGAAATAATAACGGTACGGCAATAGCTAACACCAATGCTTCTGTATTGTCCTTTAACGATCAGATTCTTTCTGTTAATGATAATGGTGGGCAAGGAGGTTTTGATTTTTACGATCGAGTAACAATAGATGGAAAATACAGACATGGAGTTTATTCTATTGATACTGATACTATTCAGTCTGATAATAATAATCGCAATCGTGTTAATGCTTCAGGTAACTGTTATCGCATCGCTTTATTATCAAAAAGAAAAACAGATGTTTTGTTAGTGACAGTTAATCAATGGCAAACGGGTATATCTGCATCGCCTACTAGCATCGAAGGAAGGGCGGCATGGTATTCTTTTGCTTTTTGGTTACAAGTAGGGGCGGCGGCATTATTAGATATTGATCCGCAGGAATTACAAGCAGGTATGCGAACTATTCAGGATTCGGCAGGAAATATCATCGGACAAGGATTTTTATCAGATCAATTAGAAAATGGAGCAGGATATTGTCGTTTTCTAGCACAACCACAAGAATTTCAACGTTTATTAGCTCAAGCTGATGTTAATCTTGTTAATACTCTTGCTAATAAATGGTTAGAGTCAAAACACGCTGATGAATGTGATACTTCCTGTAATCTATGTTTGCAAGATTATCGTAATTTACCCTACCATCCTGTTTTAGATTGGAAGTTAGCCTTAGATATGGCTCGATTGGTGAGTAATGCAAATGCTGTTATTGATTTACAAACACCTTGGGGTAATCAACCTAATCCTTGGAGTCGTTTAATACAAGGCAATAACGCACCAATTCCTGCTACTTTACAACTATTGGGATATGGTTCACCTGTGCAATTTGGCTCTTTAATCGGTTTTGTACATCAAGGACGTAATCGCAAGGATATTTTAATTTTACGACATCCTTTATGGACTGATGATCATCCTGAGTGGATTAATGGAAGGGCTGATGCTCTTCGTCGATATTCAGGCTATAACATCATAGCAGGTAATCCCTTTATTCTATTAAGAAGACCTGCCGAATATGTTTAGCTTCAGTTTGGGATAAAAGCAAAAATATGTTTAATAGAAAATGTCCCAATATTACTGTTTAAACCATATTACAATAACTCATTAATTGTGAAGATAATGGTTAATTTTATAGGTTTTCATCCCTCAATTCCACCAAAAGGCGATCGCTCTTCCAAAAAACGCTCCCAATTAACTTAATATCAAAATACTTTCTGTTTCACTATTATAAAATTCCCTAATAATGGGAAAATTATCCCTTAGAATTTTTACAATCTTTGAAGTGGGGCTATTGCCAATACGAAGATAGATAAATTTTGGTGGATGACCATATAATAAACTACGTTGGTGAAAATCAGAGTCTTTAGAAACAATCACAAAATCATTAAATTTGGCAAATTCCCAGATAAGAGAATCATCAGTATTGAGGAGGGATAAAGTCTTGACGTGGTGAGAATCGGGATACAAATCAATGATTTTATGAATAATTCGATCTGACAAATTTTCATCTAATAACAATTTCATAAAGATGCCATAAATAATTTTTTCTCTCTATCCGCCGCAAAAGCCAAACAAGCCTTAATATCTTCAGGAGTTAATTCGGAAAAATCTTCAAGAATTTCTGCTTCTGTCATCCCACCTGCTAAATATTCCAAAATATCGTAAACAGTTATACGCATTCCTCGAATACAGGGTTTTCCACTTCGCTTTCCAGATTCTATGGTAATAATATTTTGGTAACTCATAATGACTTTATAATCTTTAATTTTTTGATTATTTTTATCTTATAGTAAATATTGGTTATCAGTGGTGTTCTGAGTTGGTTAGAGTCAGAAATCTCTTAGAAAGTGTGTTACTTTGGGCGATCGTGTTGAAGATATGGCACAGGGCGATCGCTTTTAGCTAATATTCAATTTATTTTGTCTTATAACGGGTAGCACTTGGGGTTTGACTATTTGGAAATAGAGGAATCCAATTATTTTTATCTTCATGAAAAAAAGGCAATGTATTGTTTGGACAACTATAGTAATGACAAGTTAATGAGCCTGATTGATGGTATCCTGTCTCAGCTTTCCCTGATGAACGTGAACAATATTTCTTAATAAAAGTATCATATTCGGTTTCTGTTATTTCGTGGTGTTCAAGTAATTGCATTATTTTTGCATCTTTGTAATAAAACATTTTCTCATAAAAAATAGTTTTACTATTAATAGGAGCATTGATATTATCAAAAGAAAACAATTCAGATTGAACAATATAAAGAAAGACAAAAAAAGACTGTTTATATTTTTGATATTGATCTAATAATTTATTAATCTCTCCGATACATTTTTTAAGTTGATTTCCTGATCCGTTTGTATAATCCATAAAAACAAATACATCTGTTTCCAAATTGGCTTTTTTAAAATGACTTTCTAACGAGTCAAATTTTCTTCCGTCAGGACAACTTGTTTCAGTAAGAACAATTCTTTCATATAATCCCCATAAACGATCTTGACTTTCTACTGATGTTTTTGGTGGAGAGGGAAATCTTGTATATCGAATTACTCTATGTCGTAACCATTTTTCCATTTCTGCCTCAGTTTTTACATTGGCTTTTGCATCTTGATCAAATAATATTCTTAAATTGTCTTTTTCTTTTAGAGTATTAATAAGTTTTTCGTATAAAGTTAATGTTGCACTTTCTGTATCATTTTTAGAAAAAAATTGAAATTTATTAAGTAGTAAATAAGCAATATTTTTATCTAAAGTTGTTTCAAATTGATTAAGCCAATCTTGTATTAATTTCTTCGATATAGTTCCTTCCCAACTAGAAAAGCGATCGTAAAGAGCGTCTATATCATCAAAGATTTTTTCCGAATCAATTTTTCTTTCTGGTGGCAAGATAGAAGAAATTTTTCTTGTGTATGGTAGGACAATATCATTTAATTTTCTTTGATGA
The DNA here is from genome assembly GCF_015207825.1 of Cyanobacterium stanieri LEGE 03274. Taxonomy (NCBI): domain Bacteria; kingdom Bacillati; phylum Cyanobacteriota; class Cyanophyceae; order Chroococcales; family Geminocystaceae; genus Cyanobacterium; species Cyanobacterium stanieri. Next base: position 38,351 of record NZ_JADEWC010000014.1, on the reverse strand, counting down.
TTTTTGATTTGAGATACAATATTTTGATGGTTAATAGTATTTTCGTACTTAATAGATGAATAATTTTGCTCTGAGTTTTCTGTTGACATAATAGATTGGATTTTAAAGTCTTTCTCTTGATTTAAAAATTTGCTCAAATACTAAATTTTTGAGAGTGTATCTGTAGGGTCTTTTTCCAAAAAGATCAATATATTTGTTAAATTCATTGATCTCCGATTCATTTTTAGTTTCCAATTTATTTTTGATTTCTTTATCTGCTTTTTTCAATCTATATTCAACTTCCTTCTCTGATAAACCATAAAAATATTCTATAGGACAAGACTGTGTTAAAAGTAAAAGGTCTTGAATTGACTGCTTCCTTCCACCACTGTAAAATAGAATGTTAAAAAAAGCCTCTGCTTCAACTGAGAACTTGTGAACTTCCTTTAATTCTGAAAAATATGCTTCTGCATAAACTCTATAGCTATTGCTAAAAATCCTACGAGCAGTTTCAAGACTAACCGATTGTAACAACGATTCTGCTTCTGCCCAAATTAACTGACAGATAGTTTCTACAAATCGAGGAACACCTCCCGAAACTACCGCAACAAAATCAATAACCTCATCTTCAAAGGGGTAAATTTTATTATTAGGATTTAAAGTAACAGAACTATTTTTTGTTTCTATGTAATCTTTTACTTCTGATGGACGTAAAGACTTTAGAATTTTAAAATTAAACCTCCCTTCCTGTAACTGACGAGCTTCTGACATGATTGCACTATAATATTCTTCGGTTACACTCACACATAATGCCCAACCTGGTCTGGATAAAAATTTTTCAGACAGACTTTGCAAAAAACTTAAAAAATAAGCAATTTCAATGCTTAAATTGGAAAAGAGTGCCTCGACTTCATCAAAAGCAATCAGTATGTGATATTTTTGTGTACGCTTGAGCAATTCAAAAAAAGTATCAAATAGATTTATGAATTCTGTTTCTTCAAATAAAATTCGATCTGATTTTGTTAACAGACCTTTTTTTACTAAATCATCATAAATTTTTAGCAAAATAGCTCCCAAAAGACTTTCAAAATGTTTATCAGGGGTACTTGATGCAGCGACTGGTGTCACTATTTCTTGAAACTTAATAGAAATACACACTCCACTGGTATTGTCAAATTCTTGTGCTATTAAGTTTAGTAGAGTTGTTTTTCCATATCCATACTCTCCTACTAAAAATAAATTGATAGGTCTTCTTATTTTTATTGATTGTTTAACCTCCGCAAGAAGATCCTTAATAAATTGCGTATATACTAATTTTGAGTTATCTTTTTGGTCAATTACCGATGCGGCCGCACCCGAAATGACATAGGGGTTTTGAGCTGATGAAATCTCGTTTCCGTTAACATCTTGATAGGGCATATTTAAACTAAAATAGAAGGTTCTAAGATCTTCATGAATCCATATTGAACTCCTCGAATATTAACTAAATCGATTCCCATATTACGAGCTAGTTGCGATTTAGTAGTTCTTAATTCTATTCGGTGAGTCAGTTGCAACTGAAGTAAGTGTTGCTTAAATTCTTCATCTGTATAATTAGATATTTTTTTGATATGATCAAGTATATTCGCAATTGGTATTAGTCCCAAGCGTTTTTTCGCTAATTCACCATAATTTTGAAGAATAAAACTCATTAATTTTAAATAACTATCTATTTGGATTTTGTCTTGATAAAATCTGTCAAGGTATTCAACGCCAGGAATCCCAACATAACTATAATCACAATGTTTAACTAACATTTGTTGAATTAAAGATCGACTAGGATTTTCTGGTAAATTATGTTTTTCCTTGAGGAAATTTCGATCGCTATTATATTTTCTAATCAATAGTGATTTTTCAGTACACAAATCAGTGAACTTTTCATTAAAGCTATCAATGGAAGAGCTATGTAAACAATCTTTTAAAGTTGGCGTTACGCTAATTACCGAATTGATAGAAATAGATACTTTTTCAGAAGGTGCTGTATCGCTATAAAAAAGATTGTCACTGCTAAATAAATCCAAAACATAAAAACCTGTAAGATAGTTTTTAATAGTAGTCTTAGACTTTGATTTGCCCTTAGTTTTTCCAGTATGAGACATGATCTTGCCAAACAAAGAATTAACCACTGCTTTGAGAGTCTGTCCATTATTGTGGACGAGAGACTCTGTAAACAGTTTCATATCCTCTGGATATTCTTTTGGTAAGTGGAACTTGGGAATAATTTTACTCATACATAGATAAGTTTTTAGGAAAATAGACTAAGCAGTAATATTATCTTATCAGCCTCTAATCTAATATTGTTCCTTCATTTTAGCACTGGCCAATCTATTTGATTTAAAGTCTTCGGCGTAAACTAATCTCTAAACAACCTTTACCATACAAAACCTTAATTTTTTCCCAAAGATTATCATCTTCAGGTATTTGTTCATAAAGTTCAGTAAAAGTAAGTTCATTATTGTTAGAATTAATTATTACTAAAATATCTTCATATTCCGCTTCCAAATGTTCTTCTTTATCAATAGATATATTTTTGTTTTTTTCACTCAATTGGACAATTTTATTAATCTCTTCTTCTAAGATAACTAAATCATCAATGAATTGAGTAATTTTCTGAGGGAAATTATCTAATTCGGTTTTATAAATATTCACTTCTTCTATTAATGAACTAAAGTCAGCCTCTCCTTTTTGACTGACAAAGTTTAGATCATTATCTAATTTATTTACTCTGTTATTTTCTATGTCAATCCATTTTTTGCTCTTGTCAATAAACACCTGTTTTAAAGTTTGATAAGATTCTTCCTCATGTTCACTATCAAATCTACATAAATAACTTAATTGATAATCTTTATTGTCTAAATCATCAATTTTTTTCAGTAAATATTCATAGTCAGAGACACATTTATTAAATGATTCTCTCTGAATTTTTTGTTGACTATTTAGTTTTTCTTCTAATTCTAATAAAGGAAGTTCTAATTGTTTTGCACAGGGAAAACTTTCTAGCTCATTATGATTAAAATGGGTAACAACTGGATCTATAAAGTCATCATAATAATTTTTTAATAAATCAGGATAATTTATTAACTTTTGGCGTACAATACCTGCATGAGTAAGAATAATTCGCCAATCTTCTAACCCTGAAACTAATAAATTAAGTTTCGTTGTTTCTGTTTGATATATATCTATTTTTTGATTAACTTCTTCTAATATTTGATGTAAATTAATTATTTTATCTTCTGAAATAGCTAATAAATTAACTAAATCAAAGCATTTTTTCTCCCAATCATTAACAAGCCTTTGTAACTGTTTTCGATATTTTTCAAGGCAAGTTTCTAGCTCACTATTACCGACTAACTCCTGATCTATTTTAGAATGGTTAAACTGTTTAGCTAATTGTTTTAGTTCAGTTTTTAACTCATTCGTTTTATTTGATAATAGTAAATATTTTTGTTCGTTCCATTGTTGTTTCTGCTGTTGTAAATCTTGAATTAAAGTTTGAGTTTTTAATAAATTAATTTCTAAAATCTCTTCTTTATTACTATAATTAACATCCTTTTCTGCAAATAGATTAAATTGATTTAAAGAATCAGTATCACTATTTAAAGATTGATTAATTAATAACAAAGTCTTTTGAGCTTCTTGTAAACTTGTATCAATCTTATTTAACTCTTGATCTTCCTTAAAAACTGTTAATAATTCTGTTATTTCTTCTTGCAATTTACTTAACTGAGTTTCTAACAAAATTGGTTCTAAATCAACGATTGCCTGTATAATTATGCCTTCTGATTTATTCCAGTTTAGATCTTTTCTTATTTCTAAAATATTTAGGGCTTCGTCTAATTCTTCTGATAAATAACCTAATTTTTCTATTTTTGTTGCTAACTGCTCATAACTAATAAATTTTAACTCCCTATCTTTAATTTTTGTTATTTCTCCTAAATCATATAAATGTTTTTTGATAGTAAGCTCTAAGGGATGTTCTGTAAATTTAATCTGAGAAATTTGATTAGCTTTTCCTGCTAGTTTATATTCACCTACAAATTTTAAGTCTTTTAAAGTACCTAAAACGCTAGGCATTCCTGAAGCTGTTACCTCAAATATATTTTCTAATTCTGTTTTTTCAACTGTTAATATTTGATGCCCTTTACGAACAACTAAAGGAATTTTATCTAAGACTATTTTATATTTAACTAAACTAGAATTTAAACTCTTATAAAAGGAAGAATAATCAGTAAATAAAGTTTGACATTGTTGATAAAAGACAGATTCAACGAATTTAGTTTCTGAACCAATAATATTATTCAAGCCCCGAATATTCCAGTTTTCAGCATTAATAAAAAGTAAACGAATAGCATATTGATGACACTCTCGACGGTGATATTCTAAACGATCGCGATCGCTTTTACTAATATCAGGATTTTCCTTTAACCAATCTTTAATAAACAAAGATAAATTCAGCAAAGTTAACACTGTACATTGTTCTGCGGTAATTACCTTACTTAATAAACCAAAAGAGAGAGGATAACCATTAGCGAAACCATTATTTAATCTTAAATTAAAGTCAACTTGATTTGTACCTGCTATAGACAATAATTGAGGTGGTGTTTCGGAATCATCATTGTCATCGTGGAGATAAAACCGCCAATCTAAATGGGTGGATTCAGGCGATCGAAATTGCATTAAATTATTATCAGCATGAGGTACACTAATAACAATAGAACGATTAGGAAATTGACTTTGATAACGTTGGGGAGAACCTAAAATAAAGTTATACCATGCGTAACAATCTTCAAACCATTTACTTTTACGCCAACTCCAATTACTTTTAGAAGCAGGAAATAATAACGGCAAAATATAGTCTCGAAAACAAAAGACGGCATTTTCTTTTTTCTGCTGGTTACTCCATTCTCGAAACCATCGCTTACGGAAGCTATTGAGAACTTTATCAACTACGGTGGGTTTATTGGTTTGACTAATCGCCTCTAAAGCATAAAGATTTTTTTCTACTTGCAGAATATGGATACCATAAAGATTTTCGTCATCAACTATATCCCTAAGACTCTTATTCATGCCTAAACTTTCTGCCATATCCTCAGATAAACCATCAGGAAACATGGCTAACAATCTAACTATTTGCTTTCCTTGAGGATGATTATAAACGGCAGGTAATTGTTCTAATGTTTGTATTGCTAAGTTGATGCGATATTGTTGTGTGCCATAAAATTGCACTTGTCCATTGAAATAATCTTCACTTAAATCAAGGGGTGTATAAGCTCTTTTTTGCTTTACTGCAACAGTAACTAATCTTTTTAAAACTTCTACAGTGGTGCGAGGTGCATTACTTAAATCTTTGCGATCGCATATCTGTCCTAAACTGTCAATAGTGGCAGGATGAGCTAATTTTTTACCATCATTCGGATTATCTAAAAATTTATCACATAAAAACTGCCAAAGTTCCACAGGAAAATCAGCCGTATAAGCATCAGCTAAACGCAGAGACACTTTTTGTTCTCGCATACGATGAATTATATCCCCTGCTTGTTCGGAGATCGCCGACTCAGTAGGATCTGTTGGCATACTTAAGATTAAGCCTACAGGAGTTGTACCTAATGCCCTCATCCCTTTAACTAAATCACTTAAAACCTGAATTCTGACACTTGCCCCTTCCTCTGTACGCAAAAATTCCTGTATTTCATCGGCAAAGACAACTAACCCTTTAAAACCTGCTTTGATAATAAGAGGTAAACATTCTTGCCAAAATCCTAAAACACTATTGGTGTTAGTGGTATCAGTTTTTAAATCTTCTTGAATAATTTGTAGAGCTTTTTTCGGGGAAATTTTATATTTTTGGGCTAATTCTTCGGCTCTAATTTCTTGAGATTTTAAACGATATTTACTATATAAATCTTCTAATTCAACAATTAATTCAGTTTTCTTTAACTTTTGTAAACTGTATTTAATCCAACCATAACAAGCAGTAATAATATCAGCTAACTCTTTAAATTTGAAAGGAGGAATTGTCAAAATTTTTTCTTCTTGACACACTTGCCATAAATAAACCAAAGTGGCAGTTTTACCATAACCAAAATCGGCACTTAAATAACCATTGACGGGATTTTTGCCGGTAATTAGCTCAATTAACTGATTTTTAAGATTAACAACAGAATATATTGGTTCGTAAGAATTGGCGTATATTTGATAAATGCGATCGACTTCTTGAGGATTATCTAATATTTGATTAGGACTAAAAGTATCGATAATTGCTTTAATTGAATCTAGTTGTTTAAGTAAACGTTTCATATACCCATTATTTTAGATCATATATATTCTACTCTGTTAGGCGTTGGAGAAACGATCCAGCAATTCTCATTTTGACCTAAAGCCAAATTTTCCGAGTCTGTGTTCAACGAAGGAATAAACCTTTTAGAGATATTTATTGCAACCATTGTCAATAAAACTGGCTCAAAATTCCATAATGAGAATTGCTGGAAACGATCATCGACCCTCCAACAAATGACTGTTAGAAACTAATTTTACTTAGATAGATGTAAAGCAACAAAGTGGATTAATCATATACTATGTCCGCATTTTCTATAGTGTAATCAATAATTTCCCTATTATTTTTGTTGATACTACCATTAACTTCCGCTTCGATAGGAAATTGACTAGACAAAGTTATATTACCGCTAAAATAAATATATTCTTTTGTTTCTTCAACAATATCTAAATCATAATCACCTAAATCGTAATCTCCGTTAGTTTCTGCCATCAACCCAGTTATTTTATCATCATCATTTATTAGTTAAATCGCAAAATCATAAATTAAGTCGTCTAATATTTCTCGACTATTCATCTTTCCTCTGAATTTGATTCTTTAATTTAAACTATATCTTTATTATTTGTAACTATAACGAGTTTTATTAGTATGTTCTAAATAGAATCTTCTTTTTTCAGTAATATTGCATTCCACATCCCAAAGTCATTCCAAGATTTAAGTTCTTTTTGACAAATCTGACAATTAACATGATCTTTATCTCGACAAGGTAGTTCAGTAAATGTCAGCCTATACAGAGATTTGCACTTAGAACAGGTAATTTCCTTAGTACAACACATAGATTTTAAATTTATCTCTTTAAAAATATACCGCGGTTGATCATAACATATTTTTATTTAGATTAAATCTCTCCATTCAGGTGATTTAGTTAACATAACCCATTGTCCATAACCACCTTGATAACCCCAATCAAAACATCCACCCTGATCATAATTATAAGTACGTTTAGCATCATCTAAACTATTATCTAAACCACTAGAATCTAATAACAACATTTGACAAATTCTATTTTTAATTTCTTCTCGTAAAAAAATCTTAGTGCCATAAGTTTTACTATCTTGTTGATATACAGCATCAACCGCTTTGAGAAAAATAGGTGCGGGGCAAAAATAACGGAGACAGAAACGCTCTGAATTGCTATCAGATTCTAAAACAGAGGTCGATAAACTTCGTAACCAATTTAAAACCCCTGTTAAACTACTACCACTAAAAGCAATTTCATTTTCTGGTAAAGCAAACTTCATCGAAGCCGTGCTAATTACTTCACTAACTATACGTTTTTTTTCTTCTGATGATAAAATTACCTCTTTTCTTAACCATAATTGTTGAACTATAGTGGCATAAACCCACGAAAATCGAGCTAAAGAATCTTGATGATGTAAATTATATATTTGTAAATGAAAAAAATCCCCCAAAAAATCTGGAGCTATTTGTTGAATATCTGCGGCAATATGTCCTTCTTCGGTTAACTGGGTAGGAGATGTTTTGCTTAATATTTCTATATTTCTCAAAAAAGGAAATATAACACCTTTTAATACGGTAGATTTAACTTGACAGAGATTAGCTAATTCTTCTAAATCAGTTCCTCCATATTTAAAAAAGTCTAAAATACTAATAACTCTTGGCATAGTGGTATTTTGTTGAATATGCCATGTAACTTTTCTAGTCATTATTTGAGTCTAGGGTATCTAACCAAGATGCTAAATTGTGCATTATACGATGATTCCTGCTGGTTCTTAGCATATCAAGATCTCGACAAAAATAACAGTCATGGTTAGTTTTTTGTTTGAGCTTTTCTAATCCTTTTGTGGTGGTTTCAATGCCTTTTCTGACAGTTACCTGAATTTGAGAAGTATGAGGAAAAAATATACTACCAAAACCACCAGCTTTCCACCATGTTGTACTATCTAATGTATGAGGAACTATATTATTTCTTAACAGTCGATTATAACTATTTGGTCCACCAATCCCAAAACAATGAACTTGAAGATTATGCTCTTTAGCAGTATCGACAACGGTTTTGAATAATCTTAAACTAGATTCTGACAACATATTAACACTACCATTAGGACCTGATGTGCCAAAAGAGCCAAAACCAATTCTGGTTACTCCCATATTGATATAGGCTTCTAAACAACGATTTATTTGACTTAAACTATGCCCTTGAACAGGTGCGATCGCTCTTTGTTGAATATAGTCAGGCATCTTGTCAAAAAAATGTTGACATTGATAGATTGTTTCTGACACTTTATACTCAATTATTTCTTCACTATCAGAAGATAATGGCACTATGTCAGGTAAAACATAGCCATCTGCCCACTGATTATTTAGATAAAAATTTTCTAAGAAACTGAGTAATTCTTCATAAGTTTTTTTTCCTTGTTGTACTTGATAAGCACCACAATCGAGCCAAACATTTTCTACTTGATTTTTTTCTTTGAGATTTTTAAAATAATCCGTAGCTGAGGGAGGAGAAGAAATAGGTGAAAATAAAACATGGGCAAAGGGATTTCTCGAATCTTGATTTTTCTGCCAAAGTTTTCTTAAACCTTCAACTTCAGAACGTCCTGCACTTAAGGATGCAATAAAACGGGGCTTTATCACTTCACTCTTAAATAACTTTTTCTCCCATACCACAAGCGATCGTTTTTTCCCTGCTTCAATGGCAACTCTTGTAAAACCTAAATGGTGATAAAAACCATTGGCAGTCAAATCAACAGGGCATTTTAACCTTAATTTTTTTATTCCACATTCCAAAGAATATGCTTCCCAAGTAGAAACTAATTTTCGTCCAATACCTTGTTCTCTACAACTCTTATCTACACAAAGATGATATAAAGTAGAAATATTGTCTTTACGATGGTGAAAATGTAAAAATCCCTCTGAGCAATAAATAATTTCTTTAACTTTTATTGCCTCTTCTATGGTTTTTCGAACAATAAAACCTAATTCATGGCGATGAGAATCCGCTAGTAATTTTATTGATTGAGTATCTGATTCAGTGGCGAAGTGGCAAAGCAATTTAAATAATAGTTTCCTAATTTTCCAAATATTTTTTAGAGTAGACTTCTATTTTAAGATATTCTGTGACGGATGGTTATATGAAGTGATAAACTTATCCCATGATTTATGATGAAATCTAAAAACTTAAGAGACACATTTTTATACTACTTTTTTCCTTTTCATCATATCCTTATTTAGCAATGCCACTTTCCCCAAATAGTTACTAAAACACATTTAGATATATGTAGTTATTAATTTACCAACTTTTTTATTGTTAATTGTTTTACAATATTTTTTAAAAATTCAATCTTATCCAAATTTACCAACTTTATTTTTTGAATAATTAAATCTTATAAGGGTGTGATAGTACTTTGGTAGTCCTATAAATGTAAGGATAATAGAAAAAAAGAAGCAAAAAGTCTCCTTAAAATGCCTCACTGCCCAAACTGCCAGTCCACAAAAGTAGTAAAAAATGGTCGCATCCACAATGGCAAGCAGAACCATAAATGCCGTGATTGTGGTCGCCAATTTGTCGAGAATCCTCAACAGAAAATAATCTCCCCTGAAACAAAGCAGCTGATTGACAAGCTCCTGCTTGAAAAGCTCCCTCTAGCTGGTATTGCTCGAGTCAGTGATATTTCTGAGCCTTGGCTACAAAACTATGTCAATCAGAAATATGAAGCTATACCCCAGCACGTGCATATTTCCTCAAAAAAAAGGGCGATTAACAATTCAATGCGATGAGATGTGGTCTTTTGTGGGGAATAAACAGCAACAATGTTGGATTTGGTTAGCTTTGGATGTCGATACCCGTGAGATTGTGGGACTTTATGTCGGAGACCGTTCTGAGTTAGGAGCAAAACACTTGTGGGCATCTTTGCTTCCAGTCTATCGTCAATGTGCTATGGCTTATACGGACTTCTGGCAAGCTTATGGTGTGGTCTTTCCGAGCAAACGTCATCTAGCAGTGGGAAAACAGACGGGTCAGACCAACTACATTGAGCGTTTTAACGGCACTCTACGCCAGAGAGTCTCATGTCTGGTCAGAAGAACTTTATCTTTTTCTAAGAAGATAGAGAATCACGTTGGTGCTATCTGGCTTTTTGTCCATCACTACAATTCATTCTTATCCCTTTAGGACTATCAAATTATCTTTGGATTAAGTTTAAATCAATATTTTGTTCTAATAATTTACAGTAAAATATATAACTTTATTTCTATAACTTTAGTATCTGTGGCATATAATCAACTTAGTGTATTGGGTAATTATACAACTTTATTTTTTTTTAAAGCAAAAAAAAGTAACGAGAGTCATGGTTTATAGAGTATGAAATTATAAAACTTTATTACGCCGTTACATTAGCACTCCTTAAGAATCGCATTTAGCACTCCTTAAGAATTGAAGACTTAAATTTTTCCCTAAATTGCAGTTTTGAGGTATGCTTCAATGAAATCGTCTAAGTCTCCATCCATAACATTATCAATGGCCGTGGTTTCCACATTAGTGCGTAAATCCTTAACCATCTGATAAGGGTGAAATACATAATTACGAATCTGCATTCCCCAAGCTGCCTCCACAATATCGCCCCTTATTTCAGCAATTTCCCTAATTTTTTGCTCCTGGGCAATTACCAATAGTTTGGCTTTTAGTATAGCAAGGGCTTTCTCTTTGTTTTGTAATTGCGATCGCTCCTGGGTACACCTTACGGCAATGCCTGTGGGTAAATGTACCACCCTTACTGCCGTTTCCACCTTATTGACATTTTGTCCACCTTTGCCCCCCGCCCGGGAAGTCGTAATTTCCAAATCCTTATCAGGAATTTCCACATTAATAGCCTCATTTTCCAATAAAGGCATCACATCCACCCCCGCAAAACTGGTTTGTCTTTTACCGTTAGCATTAAAAGGAGAGATTCTCACTAAGCGATGAGTGCCTTTTTCACCCCTCAAATAACCAAAAGCATAACGCCCCTCAATTTCGAGGGTAACAGACTTAATTCCCGCCTCATCTCCTTCCGACATATCCGTTAAAGTAACCTTATAGCCCTGATTTTCACTCCAACGACTATACATCCTCAATAACATTTGCGCCCAATCTTGAGCATCCGTGCCTCCTGCCCCTGCATTAATAGTCAACACTGCCCCTTTTTGATCGTAAACCCCACTGAGTAACTTACGCAACTCCCAGCGGTCTAATTCTTGGGCAAGATGACTTAAATTATTTTCTGCCTCGGTAAATAACTCTAAATCTTCTTCCTCTAGTTCCAACAATTCCACAATAGCTTTAGTATCTTCTAAAGATTTTTGCCACTGATTAACTTGAGTAAGGGAGGATTTTAATTCGTTTAAATCTTGGAGAATTTTTTGAGCCTCATCGGCGTTATCCCAGAAACTGGGCTGACTTGCCACTTGCTCTAAGTCATGAATATTAGCTTTAAGATTGGGTATGTCAAAGATAGTCCTGAGTGTCACTCAGGCGCTCTGTTATTACAGTTATTTCTCTTTTTAAATCTGCTAATTCCATTCTGTTGTGTAGATACTTTTTTTAGTTTTATCGGTGTAGCTAAAAATTTAGTATAACTCAGTTTGTATTTTGAGTCTAGGTTGATTTGCTTAAATCTAAAAAACAATAACCCATGGAGTTTTTTTTAAACTGTGTGAGTTTTCCAGCTTACTAATTGTTTAATTACCTCTTGGGCTGATTCTGGGTTAAAGGGTTTACCACCGTTAGTTAAAATAGTTCTACCCACTACATTCATCCCGATATATGATAGTTGATTTCTCATAGATAATAGTACATATTGCCCCCCTCCTCCGCTATGGGTAGCAATGGCCGCTGGTTTACCGTTAAAACATCCTCGCCAATTTTCTGAACTGACGCTCAGCCATGCGATCGCACTTGTTAAACTAGGGGGAATACCGCCGTTATATTCGGGAGCAACAAATATCATTCCTTCACTGTGGGTGATGGTATCGTTGAGTTGTTTTACTTTGGAGGGAATACCTAATTTTTCTTGATTTGCAGGAGTATAAAGGGGTAAATCTTCGGCCACTAAATCAATGATTTGGGTTTCGTTTCCCATATCCATGGCAATTTTTTTAATTTGCTTGGCAAGGGCTAAATTTTTATTGTTACTGGCTATAATAATTGAAATTTTCACGATTTACCTAATAATATGTAACTACTAATAATTATATCATTTATTATTTAGAGTCAACTAAGTATCAAACAATACCTATTAAGTTTGAATCTAGATTAATGTTTCATTTAGTTATAGAATACAAAGCTAATGATTAATATTTAATAAATTTAAATAAGATTAATATCTTGAAAATCTCTAACTATTCTATGGGATTGATTTTGTTGGTTAACTTCTCTAAATTCTTCTGGATCTCTTATTACCCATATGGTTTTCATTCCTGCTTTTCTTGCAGAAATTATTTCCTTTTCTATGTCTGATAAAAATAGTATTTCTTGAGGTAAAAAGCCCATTTGTTCTGATATTAATAAATAGGAATTAACCTCTTGTTTATAGCCAATATTAGTATCAAAAAAGCCTGAAAATAAGTTGAGTATGTTACCATAATCTGAGTAGCCAAAAAATAATTTTTGAGCATATACAGAACCAGAAGAATATATATATATAGGGATATTTTGCCCATGCCATTGGGTTAATTTATCATAAGCATCTGGATAAATATGAGCTTGATAATCACCATTTTTATATCCCTTTTCCCAGATCATTCCTTGTAATTCTTTGAGGGGGGTTAATTTGCGATCGCCCTTAATCCATTCCCTTAAAATCTCTGCAATTTGACGAGGTTGACAACCATCTTTTAACCCTTCTAACTCACATACAGCCCTCACTTGTTCATAAACAAGATCATTATTAAAATGTTGAATGAGAAAATTTTCAATTTCTTGATAAGCATAGGGAAATAACACATCTTTAACAAAAGAAATAGAGCTAGTAGTTCCCTCAATATCGGTTAAAATTGCTTTAATCATAAGAAAAATTAGGATTTAAAGTATGACTGAATAATGAGATACATTACAATAAAAATAACGACAAAATTTAATAATAAAAAAATTAATTACCATTGCCTATTCCCCGCCACAAAAAATCATATCTAAGTTAAGCAAAGCCAGATTTAGTTTTCAAGACGAGAAAATTTTGAAGCAATATTTGAACCAGTAAAATTAGCAACCCATCCTTGAGGATTATTAAAAAGACGAATGGCAATAAAATTAGGATTAGGCCCCATATCAAACCAATGGGGGGTGTTAGCAGGTACACTAATTAAATCTCCCTTGGTGCATAACACCTCGAACACCTTATCATGAAGGTGTAAACTAAATAAACCCTCCCCGGCCACAAAAAAGCGCACCTCATCTTCACTGTGGGTATGCTCATTTAAAAATTTTTCTCTAAAAGCCTCTTTATTAGGATTATCACTGGTTAAACTAACCACATCCACCGCCTGATAACCAGCTTCTTTGATTAATCGTTGTACATCTTCATTATAACCCTGCAAAACTTCCCCTTGACTAGCCCCTAACTTAATCTCGTCATTAGTTTGCCATTGCTCAAATTTTACCCCTACCTGTTGGAGATGATAAATAATTTTGTCTATTTTATCCGCAGAATTAGTTATTTCCTCACTATCAAAAAGTGCTTCGGTAGGGTTGTTATCATCAAATATCTTTAAGCTAGTCATCTTCTTCCTGTAATTTTGATCATTTCCAATTCACACTCCATTAGATATTCTATCGCTTCTAAGTGTCTAAGGGCGCTGTTAATATCCTTACCCCATGTATAAACCCCATGCCCTCTAATTAAATATCCCCAGCAGGGATTACCTTTATCTAAATATGCAATAACTTCTTGGGCAAGACTAGGAATATCTTGACTATTATCGAAAATGGGAATAGTGATATTACTTTCATGGGTGTTGATACCTGTGAAGGCTTTTTGCAATTCATAACCTTCTATCTGCCAATAGGGTTGATCAATTAACCTACTCAATATTGTACTGTTAAGGGAGTGGGTATGAAGTATCGAGCCAATTTCTGCATCTCTTTGATATAAGGTAGTATGTAGCAAAGTCTCCGCCGATGGTTTTTTATTATCCACTGGCACACCATCAAAATCCACCACCATAATATCATCAGGGGTTAATCTACCTTTATGCTTTCCTGATACGGTAATGGCACACAGATTATTACCCACTACATGGGAAAAGTTACTACTCGTAGCGGGAGTCCATCCTTTACTATCAAGAAAGGTAGCAGTTTGAATAATGGCTTCACTTGCTTTGTGAAACTCATCCACGGAATATGTATTCAATGTTTTATCAAGGGAAAATCAAAGTAACTAATATATTTTACCCATATGGGGCAATTATTTACTTTAGGTTTGTTGGGGAGGGATGTTTTTTTCCGGAAATAGGGTGACGAATAGTCTATTGATATATACTTGCCCTGCTACTTCTTTATTATCGGTTTTCATTATACCCCAAGGGTCATCATCGGTTTTGATGGGAGGTTGTTTTTCGTCTTGATTATAGTTACTTGGAGAATTTTGGGGGAGGTGATTTTCTGTTTCTTGGGGAATAGGGTTAACTGATTGTACTTGATTTCGATATTTATTGAGATGTTGTTGTTGTTTGATGGCGTCGGATTTGGCTTTGTCTAACTCTTGATTTTCCGTTGGGGTTGTGGTTTCTTCTGAGTTATTTTCGTTGGTGTCTAGGGTTTCGGTAATAGGCTTACTTTCTATGGTAACAGTTCTGGAGCGATCGCCCTTAACCGTGCCAGAGGGAATAACACTCAAAGGCTCAATATCTACATTATATATGGTTACCGCCGAACCAATGGAAACTTGATTACCGATGATACATTGTCCAAAAATAAGACAACCTGCCCCTAAAATAGCATTGGCTTTAATTTCGATGGTAGCCTCAGGAAAAGCCGTCACAATCGAACCCATGCCCAAGCATACTCCACTATGAATAATGATTTTTGCCCCTTCTGGTGCATTGATAATCACACCGTCAGCAATTACCGCACTATCATCAATGGTGACATCGCCTCGGATTTGGATATTTTTACTGGTGCTGGGTTGCAGAATGGGTAATGACATTCGAGCTATTTTTTTGAACTTTTTTTAAAAGAATTAAAACTACTTATTATTTTTAGTAATTATTAATATAAATATAAAATGGTATATTTTATAGATAAAATAAGATTAAATTTATTTTTTATGAATATACTTTTATTTTTTTTGAAATAATTTCCCCCTCTTTTAATAAGTAGTAAATAAAGACCACAAGAGAGGGAAAAAAACAACTATGGGCGCTGGATAATGGCTTCAGCTACACGTTTTCTGGCTTCGGTATCGATACCAATCATGCGGACATATTCCCCATCATGATCCTGTAAACAACCCTCTAAAGCTCTGATCACTTCAGATTCGTTGGTACTGTTAATGGGGGCGCAACTCTGCCAAGATTTAGCTTTGAAACGTCTTACGGTGGCGTGTTCAGTGCCAATTTTGTAGCCTTGGGACAGGAGCGATCGCAACTGCTTAAGTACATCATCCCCTAAACGACTACTAACGGTATGTCCATTACGACCATTAGAAGAAGTTGCAGGGGCAGGACGACTAGCACCACTAGCACGGGAAGCAGGAGCCACCGTTTGAGCCTCACGGCTTTCCCCGGGGCGCTGGATCATCATTTCCAACACACGGCGTTTGGCCTCGGTGTCAATACCAATCATGCGCACATACTCCCCAGCATGATCCTTCATACAACCTTCTAAGGCCGTCAAAACATCCCTTTCATTGGTTGCCTTAATGGGGGAACAACTTTTCCAAGACTTTGCCTTAAAGTGACGTATATCAGCGTGTTCCGTGCCAATCTGATAACCTTGGCTTAATAAAGAGCGCACCTGTTGCACCGCATCCGCACTTAAGCTAGTGGTTACAGAGCCACCACCATTACCATTGTGACGGGCAGGGGCAGAACTTCCATTACTACTTACCGAGGCCGATTCCCCGGGGCGCTGGATGATGGTTTGGGAAACCCTTTTTTTGGCTTGAGGATCAACCCCAATAATACGTACATACTCCCCATCAAACTCTTTTAAATAGCCCTGTAAGGTTTTAACCGCTTCATTAACAGAATTAGTGGTAATACTGGGGGCAGTGATCCAAGATTTCGCCTTGAAGCGACGAATATCAGCGTGTTCCACCCCAATATTATAACCGCCTTGTACGAGCGATCGCACCTCCCCACTAATATCAGTACCATTAGCAGCCACCACAGAAGCACCACCACCATTATTAGTTGCCTGAGCCACCGCAGGAGCTACAGAAGTAGCATTTAAACGGGAAGGTTGACCAGGGGTATCATCGGGGCGCTGGATAATAATTTCCGCTACCCTTGCCTTAGCCTCAGTATCAACCCCAATCAAACGAACATATTCCCCTTGGTGTTCATTTAAAAAACTTTCCAACCCTGCCAAAACTTGAGCTTCTTGGGTAGCATTATTAAGAGAACCAGTCAACCAAGACTTGGTTTTAAAACGACGCACACTAGCATACTCTACTCCAATTTTATAACCCTGTCTGAGTAGAGAACGAACTTGATTTACTATATCTGTATTTAAACTCATATTAGTTACTGATTGATAACTATTATTATCTTGATTATTATTATGATTAGAAGAAACAGGAGAATTCTGAGTACGGAAATTAGTGATACAAGCATGATTTTCAGCACAAAGATAACCCTGCGCTAAAGCCTCATTAATATGAACCACATGGGAAGCAAATTCGAGATCCTCCGGTTGAACATCAGGAAGACGATCCGCTTGTTGTTGATTCGTAATAATTGAACCCGAAGGAACATACTTCCCGGGGGGAATCTCCACATCCTGAATTAAGGCGTGCATCATCACAATGCAACCTTCACCAACTCTGGCATTAAAAATTGTGGAACGAAACCCAATAAAACAATTATTACCCACATAGGCAGGTCCATGGATTAAACATAAATGAGTAATACAGCTTTCCTTACCAATCCATACGGAATAATCTTTGCCGTCATCTCCCCTAACTCTACCTTGTTCTAAACCATGAATTACTACCCCATCTTGAATATTGCTATCATCACCAATATAAAAGGGTGTACCTTCGTCGGCACGAATAGAAGTACCAGGGGCCACCATCACATGGGAACCCACCTTCACATCACCGATTAGATTAGAAAAAGAGTGAACATAGGCAGTTTCATCTACCCTCGGTTCAGCTAAATCCTTAGACCAAGGAGTAGGGGGCGCTGCCATTTTAGGGACGCGCATGAAAACCTCCATTTTTTATACTACGAAATGTTCTGAAAGGACAAAAGAGGTTAACCAGTCCCCTATGATTATTAGTTAGTCTCCTTGTCCTCGACTTTTATTTAAGAAAGGGAAAAGGTAGTAGATTAATACATTCTTTCGGCATCTTTTTTGCTGTAAAGCATTCCTGAAGCCACTGTTACCGTATCAATAATCCCTACCACCATGGCATCTACCGGACGATTTTCCTGCCCTGTTTCCTTTCTCGCCGCACTGCCCCTAGTTAGTAAAACCCATTCATTGATTCCTGCACCGACTGTATCCCCCGCCACTTCATAGGTAGGCAGTAAATTACCTTCAGCGTCTATGAGTTGAACCAAAAGAAGTTTTACCCCCGTCAAATTTCTTGACTTAAGATTACTAACGACCGTACCGCATACTTGAGCTATTTGCACTTGATTAACCTAAAATTATGGTCTTCTGTTGCCGCCTAAAGGACGAGGATTGATGCTTTCTCTGAATTGTTCCACTTCTTCGGTATAGCGAATGGGTAATACATATTCGAGGTTTTCATGGGGACGAGCGATGATATGGTGGGATAATACCTGACCACCATTTACCCGTTTTACATTGTCAATACCCGCAGAAATTGACGCTTGTACTTCGGATACATCTCCTCTGACGATAACAGTCACACGACCACTACCGATTTTTTCATAACCCACAAGGGTTACACGGGCAGCTTTCACCATGGCATCAGCGGCTTCTACCACTGCGGGAAACCCTAAGGTTTCAATCATTCCTACTGCAATTGACATAATCGTTACTTTTTTTTGTTTTGACTGACACTATGATGTTTATAGGTAGCTATCTAAAATTAATAACTACGGAATTGCTCAACTTCCTCGGTGTAACGGATAGGTAGTACATATTCGAGGTTTTCGTGGGGACGAGCAATGATATGGGTAGAGAGTACCTGACCGCCGTTGACTCTGTTTGCTCCTTCGATTCCCGCGGCGATGGAGGCTTGTACTTCGGATACATCTCCTCTGACGATAACAGTCACACGACCACTACCGATTTTTTCATAACCCACAAGGGTTACACGGGCAGCCTTTACCATGGAGTCAGCGGCTTCTACTACGGCGGGGAAACCTAAGGTTTCAATCATTCCTACTGCAATTGACATAATTAATTTTTCCTATTTTTGTGATTTTCTATGAATTTTAAGTTAAAACTACTTATTTTAGGTAGTTAGATTAAGATTGTCTTTTAATAACTACGGAATTGTTCTACTTCTTCGGTATAACGAATGGGTAGTACATATTCGAGGTTTTCATGGGGACGAGCAATAATATGGGTGGAAAGAACTTCTCCACCATTGACGCTATTTGCTCTTTCAATCCCAGCGGCGACGGATGCCTGTACTTCGGATACGTCTCCTCTAACAATTACGGTTACACGACCACTACCGATTTTTTCATAACCCACAAGGGTTACACGAGCGGCTTTCACCATGGCATCAGCAGCTTCTACTACTGCGGGAAACCCTAAGGTTTCAATCATTCCTACTGCAATTGACATTTTTGGTTTTTGTTATCTCCTAATTCTGCACTTTGTTAAAATTATCTTTTTAGCAGTTCTTATGTACTACTTTGTTGGACGGCCGATCCCTTAATGATGGGAAAAATCCATTTGGACAAAAAAAACTCAGAAAGTTTTATTTTTTGTCGATAATTTTATTTTGATGTCAGAATTTTAATTTTTATCTAACATAAGCATAAACAAGGGTGGTACGTTTGACAAGATAAAGGATGATGATATTTATTAATCTTTTCCTTAATGATTTTTAATAACTCTTATTTGTATTGATAATAATTCCTGTGACGCTTGGATAAGGTTTATCCACCTGCAACCTGAAACCGAAAAATTAACATAAAGCCGTTTTAAAATGACGGGGTTTTATGACTATTTTCAGGATAATTAATCAAACCTGAAAAATTATCCTTTTTTGCCTTTGTCTATTTATCGAAATAGGCCTCTAATGCTTCGGCAACTATTTGATTCATGGCTTTTTTCTCCTCGGTGGAGACGGTTTTTAGTTTTTGGTACCATTCTTCGTTAACACTGATACGATGTTCGTTACGTTTAGCACGGGGTTTTTTCTCGCCTTTTTTCATGGTTTTTTTCTTGCTAGGTTGATAGGTTTGGGCGTATTCTCTGAGGGCATCAAAACCAACACGGTTACAGAAGTCGCCAAAGGTTTCGTTTTTCTTTTTGCTATCACGGAAGTAAACGAATAGGGGTTCTAAAAATTGTTCTAGTTCGGCGATATTGAGTTTTTCTTGGTAGGTGCGCGCTAGTCTGGTTTGATTGGGGCAACCTCCTAACCAAATTTGATAGACGTTGGGGGCTGAACCTACAAAACCTAATTCTGCCATGTAGGGGCGTGCGCAACCGTTAGGGCAACCTGTCATTCTAATAACGAAGGTTTCTTCTGCCATACCAAGTTTAGCTAGTAGGGTGTCGATGCGATCGACAATACTAGGTAAAATCCTTTCAGATTCGGTGGTAGCTAGTCCGCAGGTGGGTAGTGCAGGACAAGCCATGGAATAACGGGTAAGGTGGTTGATATTCTCTGGATCTAATTCTACGCCGTTGGAGCGGAAAATCTGGTTAATGTCTTCTTGCCATTGGCGATCAATTTCATAGAGAATAATGTTATGGTTGGCGGTTAGGCGGGTGGGTAATTCGTATTTGGTAATTACTTCTTTGAGGGCGGTTTTGAGTTGGAATTTACCGTCATTTTTTACCCTACCGTTTTCTACGGAAATACCGAGGAATAGTTTTCCGTCTCCTTGTTGGTGCCATCCTAAGTAGTCTTCATATTTCCATTTGGCTAGTTTTTTGAAGGGTTCTAGTTTTTTGCCGAAGTATTTTTCTAGTTGGGTTTTGAATTTTTCTACTCCCCAATCGTTGATTAAATATTTCATTCTGGCGTGACGGCGATTGGTGCGATCGCCATAATCCCTTTGGGTAGCGACTACTGCTTTTACTAAGTCAAAAACATCATCTTTTTTCACAAAACCAATTTCATCGGCACTACGAGCAAAGGTTTCTTCTTTACGATGGGTACGCCCTAAACCGCCCCCGGCAAGAACATTAAAGCCCTGTAATTCTCCTTTTTTATTGGTAATTACGACCAAACTCAAGTCATGGGTGTAAACGTCAATGGAGTTATCTCCTGGTACGGTTACGGAACATTTAAACTTACGGGGCATATACTGAGTACCATAAATCGGCTCTGGAGATTGTTCAAAGGTACTACCGTTAAGGTTTTTTTGACGGGCTGCTTTTACTTCGGGGGCTTCTTCCCCTGTAATGGCTTTTTCACCGTCTAACCAGATTTCGTAATAAGCACCACTTTGGGGGGCTAATAAATCGGCGATTTTGTCAGCATATTCCCACGCATATTGATAATCTAAGCGATTTTTGTAGGGGGCGGGGGGGGCCATGACGTTACGGTTTAAATCTCCACAAGCTCCAAGGGTAGAACCCATGTTCTGAACGATGGTTTTAATTACGGTTTTAAGATTTTTCTTTAAAATGCCGTGAATTTGATAACCTTGTCTGGTGGTGACTCTAAGGGTATGGTTACCGTATTCTTCGGAAAGTTGTTCTAGGGCTAGGTAAAGTTGATGGGGAATAAAACCCCCGGGGTTACGGGTACGTAACATGAATTGATAGTCTTTTTCTTGACCTTTAACCCTGTTGTCTCGGTTATCTTGTTGATAGGAGCCGTGAAATTTTAATATTTGGATACCATCTTCACTAAAATGGGTTGTGTCTTGCTTTAACTCGGTGGCTACTGGTTCTCTTAAAAAGTTACTACGCTCTTTAATTCCTTCCACTTTTGAGCGTTTTTTCTCAATGGTTGAACTGTCTGTCATTACTTTTGTGTGTTTGTTGTCAGATTCCTATTTACTATTCTAGTGCGATCGCACTTAATCTGTCACTAGAACAATAAAAGTTATTAAGAAAATCCTTCTCAACCTTAAGGATAAATTAAAGGATAATCCTCCACTGGGATATAAACCCCATCACATTCACCCTTATAACGATATTCTGCCAAAACAAAACTATTGTTTTCCCACCGATAAACCCCATAGCTACCGCAATCCCCTAAGCCCCGAGCTTTTCTATCCACCATTAACAACATCATTTCTGGATCAAACTCAACTGAACCGGTTAACAGAGAAGTTTCTATAATTTGTAAACCATTTCCCGTCTCCTCAAAAACAGTAAAACTCAAACCACTGATTTGATGTTCAACCTGATTAGCATCATAAAAAAGAAACTGATAACTACCCTGATAAGCCCCCACAAAACAAAAAACTTCTACTACATATTCCGTTTTACTTAACTCATAAACATTGGCATTATCTTCAGAAAGGAGGAAATTATCAGTATTACATAAATTTAAATCATTATCCTCCGTAATATTTTTAATAATATCTACACTATTTAAAGAACTTACATTTGCGTAATTATTTAGCTGTGTTAAAAATTTATTTTCACAACCAAAAAGCCCTTGCGAAACTAATATAAAAAATAAAAATAGTATGTTTTTTTTATAATAGAAAATACTAAAAATTAACAATGTTTAGGATGTAATAAAAAGAATATATTTGCTTAAAGGTAATCTTAACTTATATCATATAGGGTTAAACAACAAAATCACCGAGGGAAAACGTTGAGTAGAAAATATTTATTTACCTCCGAGTCTGTCACCGAGGGACATCCAGACAAAATATGTGACCAAATCTCTGATACTATATTAGACGCTCTTCTAAATGAAGATCAATATAGTAGAGTGGCCGCAGAGGTTGTAGTTAATACAGGATTAGTGCTAATTACAGGGGAAATTTCCTCCAAAGCTCAAGTCAATTATATTGACCTAGCCCGTAAAAAAATTGCCGAAATTGGTTACACCGATGCTAATAATGGTTTTTCTGCCAATAGTTGCTCGGTATTAGTAGCCCTTGACGAACAATCTGCGGACATTGCCCAAGGGGTAGATAAAGCTCATGAACAAAGGGAAAAACTAAGCGATGATGAGTTAGATAAAATCGGAGCGGGAGATCAAGGATTAATGTTTGGGTTTGCCTGTGACGAAACCCCCGAACTAATGCCCTTACCCATCAGTCTTGCCCATAGAATGTCCAGAAGACTAGCCGCCGTTAGAAAATCTGGCGAATTACCTTATCTAGGGCCTGACGGCAAAACTCAGGTAACAGTAGCCTATGAAAACGATCGCCCCGTAGGCATTGATACCATCCTCATCTCTACTCAACACGCTGAGAGTATAGGAAGTATCACCGATAATGATAAGATCCAAGCTACCCTAAAAGAAGCGATCCAAGAAACCGTAGTTAACCCAGTCTTCCATGACTTAGACATAAAACCATCTAATAAAACCCGTTTCTTGCTCAATCCCACTGGAAAATTCGTCATCGGTGGCCCTCAAGGAGATTCAGGTTTAACGGGTAGAAAAATCATTATTGATACCTACGGCGGTTATTCTCGCCATGGGGGCGGTGCATTTTCAGGAAAAGATCCCACAAAAGTCGATCGCAGTGCCTCCTATGCCTGTCGTTATGTGGCGAAAAATATCGTTGCGGCCGGACTTGCTTCTAAATGTGAAGTACAGGTAAGTTATGCTATCGGGGTAGCTCAACCCGTGAGTATTTTTATCGAAACCTTTGGCACGGCGAAAGTGTCCGAAGAAAAACTACTATCGGCAGTAAAAGCTCATTTTGACTTACGCCCCGCAGGTATTATTCAAATGTTTGATCTTTGTTCCCTACCTAGCCAAAGGGGAGGTCGTTTTTATCAAGATGTGGCGGCTTACGGTCATTTTGGTAGGAATGATTTAGACTTACCTTGGGAAAAAACCAACAAAGTATCTGCTCTCAAACAGGAGTTAGGGATTTAGTTTTTAAATGATCAACAAATCATACCAAATCCGATTTAGAAAATTTATCATTACTCGCCTTGCAATAAATTACAAGGCTAATAGTTTATCGTTCAATAAATTGAACTAAGGTATATTTTGATCTATGGATTTAGTATCACAGCTCATCTGAGTAAAATTCATTAAGTGTTGTCTGTTAGCCATGTAAATTATTACACGGTCAGAGACGATCACCATAGAAATCAGATTTGATCATATGGGGGCTTATGCCCCCTCAACGTTTTTCCCATAGGGAGAAATCTTATAGTCAAAGGGTGAGAAAATTCCCACCCCATAATATAGTTAGAAATTACCAACCAAGGCTTCCTTACACCTGTTGCAAATTAGAGGTTCATCAACAAAAGTACCCACAGAATTAGAATAGTTCCAACACCGATCGCACTTACGCCCTTCTGCATTAACTACTGCTACCTTAAGAGTAGTATCGGTTAAAGTGATTTCTCCTCGATAGTCACTTACATCCAAGGCAGACTCATCATCTACCAACTCCACCTGAGACACTAACAACAGATAACGCAACTCATCCACCCGGTTACCATCATTAAGCGCATCATCAGGATTGAGACTTGCCAAAGTATCCGCTAACTTACCTGTGGTGTCATATACCAACACTTTCGCCTCAAGGGAAGCACCGATGAGCTTTTGGTTACGGGCATCATCCAAAATTTTGTTAACCCCGGTGCGGATATGGCGTAATTCCTGCCATTTTTGGACAAATTCGGGGCTTTGCACCCACTCCGACTCCAATTTGAGCCAACCAGCCTCAAACACTGAATTACAGGGCTTTTGGTAGGGGAGATTTTGCCAGATGTCCTCCGCCATATGACATAATACAGGGGCGATCGCCCTTGCCAGATTTTCCAGTATAATAGCCATAACAGTCTGACAACTGCGACGACGGGCAGAATCAAGATCCGAAATATAAAGCCTATCTTTCGCCACATCCAGATAGAAATTAGAAAGATCCACTACACAGAAATTCTGTACCTTTTGGAAGAACTTAAAAAATTGGAAACTATCATAAGCCTCAGTGATTTCCGTAAAAACCTGATGAGTTTCATGCAAAATGTACTTGTCCAACTCAGGTAAATCAGCATAACTCACAGCATTTTTAGTAGGATCAAAATCATGTAAACTACCGATCAAAAATCGAGCCGTATTACGAATTTTACGATAAACATCTGCCAACTGCTTGATGATACTATCCCCAATACGCACATCCCCAGAATAATCCGTAGAAGACACCCAAAGACGTAACACATCTGCACCGTAGGGAGGTTGTTGCTTTTGATTTTTACCCCCATTAATGATTAAATTAGGATCAACCACATTACCAATGGACTTACTCATCTTCATGCCCTTCTCATCCAACACAAAACCATGGGTTAACACAGTCTTATAAGGAGCATGACCATTTACCGCTACACTGGTTAAAAGACTAGATTGGAACCAGCCCCGATGTTGATCAGAACCCTCCAAATATAAGTCCACAGGGTATTTTAACTCCTCCCGTTGATTTGCCACCGCCGCCCAAGACGAACCAGAATCAAACCATACATCCATGGTATCCATACCCTTACGGTAGGTTTTACCATTATTGCGGTAACTCTCAGGTAATAACTCCTCCACCGACATCAACCACCAAGCATCGGAACCTTTTTCCCTGATAATATCCCGAACATGGTTGATAGTTTCCTCATTCAACAAAGGCTCATTGGTTTCCTCATCATAAAACACAGGAATCGGTAAACCCCAACTCCGTTGACGGGAGATACACCAATCATTTCTTTCGCTCACCATGGGAGTGATGCGATTCTCCCCCTGGGCAGGAATCCAGTTAACCTCTTTGATAGCTTTTAATGCTTCCTCTCTGAAACCATCCACCGAGGCAAACCACTGCTCCGTGGCACGGAAGATGGTGGGTTTTTTGGTGCGCCAATCGTAGGGATATTTATGTTGATAGGCTTCTTCTTTCAAAAGACTACCTTTATCAGTTAAAGCATCGATGATGGCTTGGTTAGCATCCTTCAATACATTTAAACCCGCAAACTCCCCAGCTTCCTCGGTAAAGTTACCTTTATTATCCACAGGGGAAAGGATTGGTAAATGGTACTTTTGCCCTGTGATATAGTCCTCTTGTCCATGGCCAGGGGCTGTGTGTACTAATCCTGTACCAGATTCTGTGGTGATATAGTCACCGCCAATAACCACGGGGCTTTCTCTATCAAAGAGGGGATGTTTATAGGTCGATAGTTCTAAATCAGCGCCCTTAACTGTGGTTTTAACTTCTAATGTCACACCGAAGGTATTACCAAGGTTTTCTACCAAATCTTGAGCAACAATTAAATATTGCCCCTGTTTTACTAAAGAATCATTTTCCCCAGCAACAACTTCCACCACTGCATAATCTAGCTTACCGTTAACAGCTACTGCCAAGTTACCTGGAATTGTCCAAGGGGTAGTCGTCCAGATGGCAACTCCCAAATTAGGCATATATTGCTCTAAATGCGAGGCTTTGTCGCTCAACTTAGTGATGGTAAAACTAGCATAGATACTGCGGGAGGTATGCCCTTCAGGATATTCCAATTCTGCTTCAGCGAGGGCGGTTTGAGAACTAGGACTCCAATGGACAGGTTTTAAACCACGGTAGATATAACCATTGATCGCCATTTTACCAAACACTTCGATTTGGGCGGCTTCATATTCGGGTTTGAGGGTGAGATAAGGATTTTCCCAGTCTCCCCAGATGCCATACCGTTTAAATCCTTCGGCTTGTTTTTTTTGGGTTTTAAGGGCAAAGTCACGGGCTTTATACCGCAATTTGATAGGCGATAATTTTGGTCTTTTTTCTTCGGGAATACTTTGTAATACTTTTAATTCGATGGGTAAGCCGTGGCAATCCCAACCGGGTACATAACGAACTTTGTGACCTTGTAGTAATTTATATTTATTAATAATATCTTTTAAAACTTTGTTAAGGGCATGGCCCATGTGTAAGTCTCCGTTGGCGTAGGGAGGGCCATCATGGAGGACAAATAATTCTTTGGGGTTATTTTCAGCTAATTTTTCGTAGATTTGATTTTCTGTCCAAAATTTTTGTAATTCTGGTTCTTTTTGCACCGCATTAGCTCTCATGTTAAAGCTAGTTTGGGGCAGATTTACTGTATCTTTATAGCTTTTGGGTTCACTCATCGCAGGAGATGTTCATTAATATAATTATTTTCACATTCTGTTATTGTATTGTGAATCGGGCTTATCTCTCAATGGGGGGTCAGAAGATGGGGTAATGATGAGGTTTTATACCCAAAAATTTATTACCATTGTTTAATGATGGTATGAAATATCGTTGGATTACAGTAAAAACTAAGACTCTTAAATATTATAACCGTTCCCTGTTGTCTATTCCCTGTTCCCCATCCTAATTAGTATATTATTGAAACAGGGTAAATAAGTGTCAGGGGTCAGTATAATGAGGAATAAATGAAAAGTTAGTATTTAAGAGAAATTATGCCTCCACGTTGGCCTAGAGAACCAGATCGAGAAAATGATCTCAAATATAGAAAATTAGACGATCGCATGAATTTTGCTGTTCATGTTGCCTTGTTTACTGCCGTCAATTCGGGAGCGTGGTTTTTCCACAATTTACAACACGCCCAATGGTCTTGGATCACTTGGATGACAGGGATTTGGGGTATTATTCTTTTTGCCCATTTTATTTATATAAGTGCGATCGCCAATTATACCAACGCCAAAAATTAAATTCTATCCCAACAATCAGGGGGTTGAACAATGTTCAACCCTTTAACCCTTAATTGATTTATGACTGAGAAGCTAAATAAGGGGCTGTGTTACCCTCTACCGCTTGACGATAAGATTCAACCTCATCAGTATAATCAATGGGTAGTACAGCGCAAACATTTTGATGAGGACGAGGGATAATTACCCAAGATTCTAGGGTAGCACCTTCCGCCTTTTTCACCGCATCAATTCCCGCTGCCATAGCAGTTTTAACCTCTGAAACATCTCCACGGATATTAACCGTAAAACGAGCGCTACCTACCCGAATATAACCCACAAGGGTTACTCTACCTGCTTTAACCATGGCATCGGCTGCGGCTAAAATACCGGGAAATCCTTTTGTTTCAATAGAGCCAACGGCTGACTGTGAAGGCATAAAATATATACTCCTGTAATTTTATCTAAATATAAAAACTTATTTTAATTGCTTAATATTAATTAATTCCAAGGGCTTACACCCGATAAGGATTAGAAACCTCATTATGGGCAATGGGTAATATATCTACCACATTAGGGGGAGGATTGGGAACAATGTAATGATTCATTACTTCACCCCCGAGAACTTCTTCTGCTCTTATTAATCCCTCCTCCATGGCTCGATTCACTTCGGATACTGCGCCCCTAATGGCGATCGCAAATTGACCACTTTCAGCCTTATCAAAATAAACAAGGGTAACTCGGGCGCTTTTAACCATCGCATCAGCTGCCGCCAAAATAGAGGGAAAACCCAAAGTTTGAATAACTCCTACTGCTTCAGGCATGGATAATTATATCTTTTTTACTTAAACCTAATAATTATCGCACAAATTATCCTTAATAGATAGATCTCTATGGTTAATTCAAATTGAGAAATCAGAATATTGAAATAAGTATTGATTATCAAAAAAATAAACTCTAGATCATTAGAGCCAAAAATATCTTAACTTTTGTTCAGGATTTGTCAGTATGGGTGATAGTAGCTTATACTAAACCCTTGAATCAAAATGTATTAGACTTGTTGTGAATTAAATATCTGCGTATCTGAAACCCTTATCAAATAAGGACGAAATTTGGCAAAAAACCTATTTCGCAACAACTCTATTTTAGTTCAATTTATTGAACGATAAACTGTTAGCCTTATAATTCATTTAATTCATTGCAAGGCGAGTGATGATATATTTTCTAAATCGGATTGGCTATAATTTATTACAAGTTGATGCTACAAAGATACAATCTATTTAACCTGAGTTCGGGATAAAATTTATAGTCTTGTAAAAAAGTTGTCAGGTATGGGGTATCGGGTGTCAGGTTAAGAAGTTGACAAAAACTATATCCAAACTTGATATAACTAATAATTTTTAGTAGCAACAAAAATAGGCAAGGGAGTAAAGGTTGAAAAGAAAAACGCTCCTAAAGCCCCAAGCCTATCCATAATAATGACTATCAATTAATTATTGGTAGAAGCACCAACCCCATTTAGGGAATCAGGCTCACGATGCCAAATTTCCCTTTGAGGAATACCCAAGGAAATTCCAGCCCTATCAAAAGCCTCCTTAACTCTTAATCGTAATTCTCTACCCACTCCCCATTGTTCAGCAGGTAAAGTTTTAATCAAAAGTCGAATCATAATACCATCATGGGATACCTTTTCAATACCTAAAATATCAGCTGGTTCAAGGATTTTTTCCTGCCATTCTTTTTCCTCATAAAGTTTTTCTGCCACTTCCTGAATCAAATTAGTGGCGGCTTTTATGTCTTGATCCCAAGCGATTTCAATGGTAAAGTTAACCCTAGACCAGTTTTTAGTCATATTAACCACTGTGGAAATATGACCATTAGGGATTACGATTAACTGTCCATCTAAGTTACGTAAAGAAGTAGCATAAAGGTTCATACTCTCCACACAACCAGCAAAACCATTAATCTCTACCACATCTCCTACAGCAAAACGGTCAGTATATAAAATTAAAATACCGTTGAGCATATCTTCTAAAAGATTGCGAGAAAGGAAAGCAAACACCACAGCCGCAGCCCCTGCCCCTGCTATTACCGTGGGATTTAATCCTGTAAAAGCAAAAGTTAATGAGATACCGATAACTGTGAAAATAAAAGTTGTTGCCCCTTGCAAAGCAGGAGAATAAGTATTAACTCTAAGGGTAGGACGATTAGAATTAGGGAATAATTCTTGTTTTTCCTTAGCCCATCTATTGAGGATTGAATCAATCCAAAAGTCTCCGATTTTGTCAACCAATACAATACAAATCCAGATTATTGGAACTAAAATTGCTTGAGAGAAAAACAGATTAAATAAATAACGGGTTTCTCTATAAGTGATAACGATAGTTCCTATACTAATTAAAATTGCCGTAATTTGCCCTAAGAGGAAAATCCGAAGAACTAATTGAATTAAATTTAACTGTTGTTTAATTACATTTTGGGTTTGCTGGTAAACTGTGGGTAAAATCTGAGTAGGTATTTGTAAACCATCGGAGATAACTTGAATACCATTACTAATACTTTGATTAAAGACTCGTCCTAATAACTTTCTAAAGGTTTGTATTTTTTTTGATATGGGTTGAGTTTTAGTTGATATTCTTCCTGATAAAGGCTGAGTATAGTTCCGAGTTTTTGTTTCTGTATCAGTTTGAGTTTGTTCGTCATCTTTTTTATGAGCTTCAGGATCAACTGTTAAAGTATCCTTTATATCCTGTAACTCTTGTCTTAGTATCTTGGCTATTTTTTTGATAAATCTTTTGAATTTATTAACTAAAATTACAAAAATAAGAGCAATTATTCCAACTATTACCGATATTTGCAATCTTATTAGGGGTTGTTGATGATTCATTTCTGCTCCCCAGAGTGCGTCACTAATAGAGTTAGCCACTTTTAATCTCCATTCTTCCCCTAACTCTTCGATGGTGGAAGCGTTAGCACTAGCATCTATGCCCGTTACAGTGACAAGGGCTTGGGATGATAAACCTAAATCAGGTTGTCTGGGTACAAATACAACGGTTTGATTATTTTCTGTTCCTACTTCTACTATGGGGGTAAATGGATGTCGAGGTTTTTCTCTATTTAAAAACCAAAAACTGAGGGATTGTCTTTCGTCTGAAAATTCAAAGGAGTTAGATTGAATAATATTGCGAAAAATTCCTTCAAAAATATTTTGTACAAATTTGGCTCTTTGTTCAACATCGATCGCAATTTCGGCGGATGTTTTTTCCGATTCTCTGGGCAAAGCAAGGGTTAATTGTTCTTCCATGATTTCGGAATTACCAAAGAGATAAACATCACTACACCAATATTTTCCGCATGGACGAGCTTTGTTTAAATCCCATTCGGGAGTTTCGGGGAAATCGACTACGCTACTGGTGGGTAAGTTAAAAAAAGGTAGTTGGGCGAAGGCTTGGGGGGTGAAGTTGACGATAAAAATTAGGCTGAGAATAAAGATACTCAGGTATTTAGTGATTAATTTACGCATTACGTTATTTATGTCTTTTTGTAAAGGACAGTTATTATGTTAGTACACAATATCTGGAATTAGGGTTTTAAAAAAACGGTTTGAGTAAGAGGAAATGTTAGGTTAAGTTGGTGTGGTGTGTCTTTATGGGGATGAATATTGAATGAAAATGCTTATGATGGAAAGGTTTTAGCATAAAATTAATAATAAATAATACAGATAAAATAAACGGATCAAAGAATAGGGGTTTTCGATGAGTAATTATGGTGCGATCGTTGTTGGTGCTGGTTTGACTGGCTCTGCTTTGGCTTATGAGTTGGCAAAAAAAGGTATTAGGGTTTTATTAATTGACAAAAATCTAGGTTTTTCCAATGGTACTGCTTACAGTTATGGGGGCATTGCTTATTGGTGTGGTAGGGACGATCGCACCATATCTTTATGTCAAGAAGGGTTAAACATTCAAAAAAATCTCAGTGATGAGCTAGATTATGACATTCAATATCGAGATTTAGATTTACTGTTTACCATTCCCCATGATAAAAATCCTGATGAGGTGGCTAAGAATTATCAAGATTTTTGGATTAAACCTGAGTTGTTGAGTATAGATAATAGTTGTAACCTAGAGCCTTTGTTAAATCGGGAGGCGATTTCTGGCTGTTTACGTTTTCCCCATGGCCATGTTAATCCTCGCAGGGTAATGGAGGGTTATCAAAAAGCCTTTCAAAAATTGGGGGGAGAAATTCGAGAAGAATTGGTGATGGATTTAGAAACCAAAGGAAGTCGCATCGTGGGCATTACCACAGATAAAAATAGTTATTTTGCCGATGAAATAATTTTATGTGCGGGGGCGTTTTGCCGTTATTTTTTAGCAAAGGTGGGGGTTAATTTACCGATTTATTTTACCCATGCTCAGTTGATTAAAACTAAACCTACGGATATTAAATTGCGTTGTTTGGTGATGCCTAGCACCACGGCACGATTTTTGATGGAAAAGGATGTAACGGCGTTGGCAAAGGATTCTATCTGGACAAATCCCAGTGATGATTTACAGGGCCAAGTCCTAGAACCGGGGGCAATTCAATTTTTAGATGGTAGTCTGTGTTTAGGTCAAATTAGCCAAATTCGCACAAATCCCCATGCTCCTGTGGATGCTAGGGCTAGTGAGGAGATGATTCGAGGGGCGATCGCCCATTATTTACCTTCCTTAGCTCATCTCGAAGGGCAATGGCATAATTGCCAAGTGGCTTTTAGTAAAGGTGTACCATTTCAGGTGGGTAGAGTGGATGAAATGGAAGGGCTGTCGGTATTTTCTGGATTTACTAGCCCTTTTGTGTTTGTTCCCCCCCTAGCTCGGAAATTCACTCATTTTTTGACCACGGGGGAGGGTGATTTTACCCTCAAAACCTCCTAGGCTTCGGGTTCTACTAAGGCTCGGTATTCTTCGGCACTGAGGGCATCTTCTAATTCCTCATTAGGATCATCCAAACGCACTTTGACTAACCAACCTTCACCGTAAGGATCATCGGCGATCGCCTCTGGTTGTTCGATTAACATTTCGTTACGGTCAACCACTGTGCCTGATACGGGGGCATAAATTTCTGACACTGCCTTAACAGATTCTACCGTACCAATATTGTCCCCAAGGGCGATCGCATCTCCTAATTCGGGTAACTCCAAAAAGACTACATCTCCCAATTCCTCAAGGGCAAAAGCACTCAAACCGATGGTGGCGATGTCTTCATCGTCTTCTATGCGTACATACTCATGGGAATCAAGATATTTTAAATCTTCGGGATATTCTAAGCTCATCGGCTATTACTCTGTATCAAAGGTTCTCTAATATTATTATTTATCGGTGAAAAATTAACAAGCACATTAATCAATTGACAATGGACAATGGACAATTAACAATGAATTTTACAAACTATTATTTGTAATTTTTATCGTCCCAATAATTTTATATAAATAGCCGTGAAAACATTAACCAAGATCAAACTTTTGTGCGAACCTACTTCCGAAGCATGGTTACAACAAGCCCTCCATAACCTTGATACCATCCTCCTAGATCACTCCCATTGTGAGCGTAAAGCTGCAGGAGTAGCCGTCAATCTTCTTTTTCGCTATCCTTCCCATACCGATCTTATTTATCAACTCACAGCCATTGCTAAAGAAGAATTAGAACACTTTGAGCAGGTAAATCAATGGCTTGAAAAAAGAGAAATACCCCTGGCCCCTCTCCAACCTTCCCCCTATGGTGCTACTCTCAAGGGTGCTATTCGTCGTCACGAGCCCCATCGTCTCTTGGATTCCCTATTAGTTTCTGCTCTCATTGAAGCGCGATCGCACGAGCGCCTTGGACTACTGGCTGAAAATTGCCCCGATGACGAACTAGCCAAATTTTATCGAGGATTAATGGCATCAGAAGCCAGACACTACGGCATTTATTGGGTACTAGCTCAAAAATACTGTGATCAAGAACAAATTGAACCCCGACTACAAGAGTTAGCCCAACTAGAAAGCGAAATTCTTAGTCAATTGTATCCTGAACCGAGAATACATAGTTAAAAAAGAGCCTTGTTAAATCTGTGAATCAAAATATACCTTAGTTCAATTCATTGAACGAACTACCAATAGCCGTGTAATTTATTACACGGTGGGGCAAAGGCGAAGATACAATCTATTTATAATCAATTATCCAAACCTGATATGATTCATTGGAAGGCAAGTAATGATATATTTTCTAAATAGAATTTGGTATGGGGTAAAATGATCAAGAGCATTACCATAACCTGAGAATAAATCCATGCAATTTATCCGTCAACAAATAGTTCCCTTAGTTACCATTCTTATCGCCATTTTTGCCCTCGTTGCCACCAGCGCCCGTAGTTTCATCAAAACCGATTTGGCACAACCTGCACCCATCGAAAATATTTACAGCGATAATAGCACCACCCAAAACCAACCATAAAAAAGTCAGAGTGGGCAATGCCCATCATAAAAAAAATTCCCCTTTCCTGAAAACTTAGGGAACAACTAATAAAAGTAACAAAACCATTGCCTATTCCCCATTCCCAACCTTAACGAATAGACTTTTTCATCAAGTCCCAAGGGACTGTACATGATTAACTAAAGCCTGTAAACCCAATAAATAACTATCCACCCCAAAACCGCTAATTTGCCCGATGGAGATAGGGGCAATATAAGAATGATGGCGAAATTCTTCACGACGATAAATATTACTAAGGTGAACCTCCACAGTGGGAAGATTCACCCCCGCCAGAGCATCTCTAATGGCGACACTGGTATGGGTATAAGCACCAGCATTAATAATAATGCCCTGATAAACCCCCGAAGCCTGATGGATGTGATCTACGATCGCACCTTCATGATTAGATTGAAAGCAAACAACTTCAACCCCCATGCCTTTTCCTTTCTCCAGAAGGAGGTTATCTACATCTTTGAGAGTCAAATAACCGTAGATTTCAGGCTCTCTTTGGCCCAAGAGATTAAGATTAGGACCATGTAAAACTAGAATTTTCAACTCAGACACACTATTACACCATTACGATTAGCGATAGCGATTAGAGGGGCGATCTTTGACAGGAATGGGAATTAATTCTGGTTCAGGTTCTCCCTGAGGTCCTGCTAATGCCTCTACTAATTTTTGAGTCCACTCTTTGATTTTTTCGATAATTTTCTCTATTTGATCCATTAATAAAGAAGACTCCCATAATGCTTTTTTATCACTAAAACCATCATAACGTTTACTTTTTCTAAATGCAACTCAACGGCTCAATGGGTAGTATTTGCTACCAAAATACTAATCTATGGGATATTTTTTTGCCTATTCCCTTCATTTTTCTAAGACAATTTAATCTCTAGCAATCTGTTAAGTAGAACCAATTAAATAAAAGAAAGTTTATAGTTACCCCTTTAGGGGTTTTAAGGATTTCTGAAATAAGGGCTTAAGCCCTCAACTAATGAGCCTATTTTACCTTTAATTCAGTGGGGCAACTTATCAAAAGGTACTATTTTCCGACGGTGTAATTAACTACACAGCTAATAACTTTTTTCCATTTAACTGAATAGTATGGACAATCAATAAACTGAATTTTATATTTAAGAGGCTCATTTTGCATAGGGTATTATCTATTAATTTTTTGTAACAAATAATACTTTTTACAGGGAATAAAGTTAAAATGACATCAGATAAAGTAATGAGATATTGATAAAAACCTACCATGATGAATATAACCCGTAAAAATAAAATGAGAGCCGATGCTACTAAGGCCTATAGAGATAGTTTAAGAAAGAATCTTGAACACCGTTTAGATGTTGCTAGAAGTCAGGGAAATCAGAAATTAATCCAACAATTGGAGCAAGAGGCGGCTTATTTACATCTCGTATAGTATTGTTTAACTATGTTTTCTTTGTGTTGATATTTGAGCCTATCTTGTATGATAGGTTTTTTTATAGGATCAATTTTTAAGTTACCAGGATTTTAAACGCTAATAAAGATTAAGTAAAATATTATTTTATTTGTTAAAAGTATTTTGGGGATTATGGTTTATGAGAAAAACTTTTTTACTGATGTAACCCTATTAATAAAAAACAATCATGGTTAAATTGAGCTAGGGTATGTTATCAAAATCAAAATATTCATTTTGCAATGGTGCAAAAATTGTTAATCATAACTAGCCATCATGATTTATTAGAGAAGGTTTAAGGTAAATAATAAACACACTAAAGATTAATATAAAATAGTTTTTACCATTAAGAGAATCTACGGTTTTTAGATAAATTTGATTTATTTGGGATATATAGATATATTTAAAACGTATCTGTAGAAATCACAAACAATAAGAATATGAAAATAACGATGGATTCTCTACCAGACTTAAATGCCCTGAGTTTATTTGCTCAAATCTCTGAAGTACAGGAGAATTTACCTGTACCAGATGACTTAGTAAGTGCGCTTTTGAGTTTGGGAAAGGCAATATTAATTTTAATTATTGGTTTAATTTTTGCCAATATTTTTAAAGGATTTATCAGAAAATCTCTCCATAAAACTGATATTGATAATCGTTTGGCTTCCTTCATTATGGGCGATAACGCCGAGGATGCTAAAAAAATAGAAACAGAAAAATGGATTTCAGAAACCGTTGGTTGGGTTATCATCCTTTTTGTGGTGGTTGCCTTTCTAAATGCCCTTGAGTTAGATTTGGTTTCCGAGCCTTTAAATGCCCTTTTAAACGAAGTAATGAGCTTTTTACCGAGTTTAGGGGGAGCGGCGATTATCCTTGTGGTAGCTTGGTTATTGGCAACGGTAGTCAAGTTAATTATTGTCAAAACCCTGTCACAATTCCATTTTGATGAGAAGTTAAATCAACAGGTGCAAGATGATAATGAGATGATGGATGACGCTCAAGGGGGCGAAATTGCCATCGGTGAAACCATCGGTAATGCTCTTTTTTGGTTTATCATTTTATTATTCCTTCCTTCTATTTTAGGAATTTTAGGTTTAGATGGAACTTTACGACCTTTAGAGGAGTTGGTTAATGATATTTTGGGGGTTGTACCCAATGTGTTTGCGGCTGCAATAATTGCTTTTATTGGTTGGATTGTTGCTCAAGTAGTGAAGAAGGTTGTTAGTAATTTATTAAAAGCTAGTGGGGCGGATGCTATCGGTGCAAAATTTGGAATGTCCACCACTAATAAGAAACAATCTTTATCTTATGTTATCGGCTCTGTGGTATATGTCTTAATCTTAATTCCCATTGCCATTACGGCGCTTGATGCTTTAGAGATTCAGGCTATTTCTGTACCTGCGATCGCAATGTTGGATCAAGTTTTGGACATACTACCTAAATTATTTGCCGCTATTGTTGTCTTAGGATTTGGTTATTTTGGGGCGCAATATTTAGCGGAATTATTGGTTAATCTTTTAACGAATGTGGGTTTTAATAATGTTTTTGTCTGGTTAGGGATTACTGAAACTGCACCCGTGGCGGTGGGGGAAAACTCTGAGGAGGAAAATAATACTAAAACCCCTGCTCAAATTGTGGGTATTATCCTTGTGATTGCCATTATGTTGGTGGCAACTATTACGGCGGTGGATATTTTACAAATTGAAGCCCTTCGGGAAGTGGTAGCATTTATTTCCCTGTTGGCTGGGCAAGTATTAATTGGGGTAATTATTTTTGCTGTGGGTTTATATTTCGCTAATTTAGTTTATCGATTAGTGATTAATTCTGGTACACAACAAGCCCAATTTTTAGCCCAAGTTGCCCGTATTGCCATTATTGTTTTGGTGGCTGCCATGGCTTTAGAAAGAATTGGCATCGCTCCTAATATCGTTAATTTGGCGTTTGGTTTGCTTACGGGAGGAATTGCCGTGGCGATCGCCCTTGCCTTTGGTTTGGGGGGTAGAGAGGCGGCAGGAAACGCCTTACAGCGTTGGTTAGACTCCTTTACCAATGGGGGAAGTGACTCTTAATTATTAATTAGCCGTGGGGCGAGGTTGATACCATTTAAAATGTTGATAAGCCTCACGGGATATTTCCTGGATCATGGTTCGGGCGGTATAATCATTGTGGGGACGTTGTACTAAAACTGCCCCTACATAACGTTTTCCTGTGGGTATATCAATGATTCCCCCATCCCCCAATACTTTGCCAATGTCTCCTGTTTTGTGGTAAATTGTGGCATTGGGTTCGATGCCTTGGGGTAATAAGGTATTGGTGATAGTTCTTTCCATGATACCTAAGAGGCGATCGCGCGATCTATTTTCCACTAAATCTCCATTACTCACCTTCATCAAAGTAATCGCCAAATCCCTAGCACTAATGGTATTTGTACCTTCTAAATCAGGGAGATAATTATTAATCACCGTGGATTCTAAACCCCATTCCTTAAATCGCTCATTAAGGGCTTGGACGCCTCCTAACCTTTCAATTAACATATTAGTGGCGGTATTATCACTACGGATAATCATTTCTTCGGCTACCTTTAAAGCGGTATATTGAGTACCGATGGGTTGATATTGCATTGTACCTGCTTCAGTGGCTAAGGTTTCCTCCGTCATGGTTAATTTTTCATCGAGCAAAATTTTCCCCGCATCCACATCTTGAAAAAAGGCTACTAAAATAGGGGTTTTAATGGTACTAGCGGCAGGAAAAGCCTCCATGCCATTCATATTCACAAAGGCACCGTTATCCAAGTCAACAAAAAACAGACTAGGTTGAAGATGGGAATATTTTTCAAATAAGGTATTCATTTTTTCCCGGAGGGGCATTAATTCTTCGCTGAAGACAAAAGCGTTGTCGGGGGTAGTATTTTCTGGGGTGTTAATGGTGTCTTGGTTATTTTGTTCCATGTCTGCATT